>NZ_JBFUCJ010000124.1:0-19570 GCF_056405295.1 Variovorax sp. P1_H2
ATCGACCTGATGAGCCTGGCTTCGCACAAGACCTACGGCCCGAAGGGCATCGGTGCGCTGTACGTGCGCCGCAAGCCGCGCGTGCGGCTCGAGGCCCAGATGCACGGCGGCGGCCACGAGCGCGGCATGCGCTCGGGCACCCTGCCGACGCACCAGATCGTCGGCATGGGCGAGGCCTTCCGCCTGGCCAAGCTCGAAATGAAGGCCGATGTGGCCAAGGCCGCAGCGCTGCAGAAGCGCCTGCTCGACGGCCTGAAGGACGTCGAGCAGGTCTTCATCAACGGCAATCTCGAACACCGCGTGCCGCACAACCTGAACATGAGCTTCAACTACGTCGAAGGCGAGTCCCTGATCATGGGCATCAAGGGCCTGGCGGTGTCCAGCGGCTCGGCCTGCACCTCGGCCAGCCTGGAGCCCAGCTACGTGCTGCGCGCGCTCGGCCGCAGCGACGAACTGGCCCACAGCAGCCTGCGCATGACCATCGGCCGTTTCACGACCGAGGAAGAAATCGACTACGCGATTTCGACCATCAAGCACAACGTCGCCAAGCTCCGCGAGCTAAGCCCGCTGTGGGAGATGTTCAAGGACGGCATCGACATCAGCACGATCCAGTGGTCGGCTCACTGAAAATTCAAAGAGGTACCCCATGGCTTACTCTTCCAAGGTCATCGACCACTACGAAAATCCCCGCAACGTCGGCTCCTTCGAAAAGGGCGACGACTCGGTAGGCACCGGCATGGTCGGCGCACCGGCCTGCGGCGACGTCATGAAGCTGCAGATCAAGGTCAACCCCGAGACCGGCGTCATCGAGGATGCGCGCTTCAAGACCTACGGCTGCGGCTCGGCGATCGCCTCGTCCTCGCTCGTGACCGAATGGGTCAAGGGCAAGACGCTCGACCAGGCGGCGGCGCTCAAGAACGCCCAGATCGCCGAGGAACTGGCGCTGCCGCCGGTCAAGATCCACTGCTCGATCCTGGCCGAAGACGCGATCAAGGCGGCGGTCAGCGACTACAAGGCCAAGCACGGCGTGGCGGCCGCAACCACGGAAGCCACTCACTGACATGGCTGTGACACTGACCGAATCGGCCGCGCGCCACGTCACCCGCTACCTCGGCAAACGAGGCAAGGGCGTGGGCGTCCGGCTGGGCGTCAAGACCACGGGCTGCTCGGGCCTGGCCTACAAGCTCGAGTACGTGGACGAGTTCGCGCCCGAGGATGTGGTGTTCGAGGACCACGGCGTCAAGGTGCTGGTCGACCCGAAGAGCCTGGCCTACATCGACGGCACGCAGCTCGACTTCGTGCGCGAGGGCCTCAACGAGGGCTTCAAGTTCAACAATCCGAACGAACGCGACCGCTGCGGCTGCGGCGAAAGCTTCCGCATCTGAGCCTGACCGGCCCCAGACCGAGCCGCCAACATGGCGGCTTTTTGATGTCATGAATCTGAACGATACCGATTTCCAGCTCTTCGCCGTGCCGGCGACCTTCGCGCAGGACCGCGGTGTGCTCGACACACGCTGGAAGGAACTGCAGCGGGAAGCCCATCCGGACCGCTTCGCGGCGCAGGGCGCAGCGGCGCAGCGGCTGGCGATGCAGTGGTCGGTGCGCATCAACGAAGCCTACCAGCGGCTCAAGAACCCGATCAAGCGGGCCACCTACTTGTGCGAACTGAATGGCGCGGGCATTCAGGCCCATACCAATACCGCGATGCCGCCCGAGTTCCTGATGCAGCAGATGGCATGGCGCGAGGAGCTCGACGACGCCGCCGATGCCGTCGCGCTCGACAAGCTGCGCGCCGAGGTCGAGGCCGGACGTGCCCGCGCGCTGTCCTCGCTCGACTGGCTGATCGACGAGAAGGGCGACTATGCCGAGGCGGCGCGGCAGGTGAGAGCCCTCATGTTCATCGAGCGTTTTGCCGAGGACATCGAGGCCAAGGCCGATCAGTGGGGACAATAGCGGCATGAATCATTTCCCCGTCCATCACCTCGAGGAGGCCTGATGGCATTGCTCCAGATTTCAGAACCTGGCCAGGCGCCCGATCCGCACCAGCGCCGAATCGCCGTCGGCATCGACCTCGGCACCACCCACTCGCTGGTCGCGGCGGTGCGCAACGGCGTCGCCGAATGCCTGCCGGACGCCGCAGGCCGCGTGCTGCTGCCTTCGGCGGTGCGCTACCTCGACACCGAGCGCCGCCAGATCGGCCACGACGCGTTGGCGGCGCGGGCCGCCGACCCCTCCAATGTCATCACCTCGGTCAAGCGGCTGATGGGCCGCGGCCTGTCGGACATCGCCAACCGCGATGCGATGGCCTACCACCTGACGGGCGACGGCGGCATGGTCAAGGTGCGGACCGCGGCGGGCGAGAAGTCGCCGATCGAGGTCAGCGCCGAGATCCTGGCGACCCTGCGCTACCGGGCCGAAGACACCTTCGACGACGACCTCCACGGGGCTGTGATCACGGTCCCGGCCTATTTCGACGAAGGCCAGCGGCAGGCCACCAAGGATGCGGCCCAGCTCGCCGGGCTTCATGTGCTGCGCCTCATCAGCGAGCCGACGGCGGCTGCGATCGCCTATGGGCTGGACAACGCCAGCGAAGGTGTCTACGCGGTCTATGACCTGGGCGGAGGCACCTTCGACATCTCGATCCTGCGGTTGACGCAGGGCGTGTTCGAGGTCGTCGCGACCGGTGGCGATTCGGCCCTGGGCGGCGACGATTACGACCATGCGCTGGTCGACTTCGTGCTGTCGCAACGGGGCCCCGAGGCCCGCAGCGACGCCGATCGGTCGGCCCTGCTGGTGGCCGCCCGGGCCACCAAGGAGGCGCTCTCGAATGCCGATTCGGCCACCTTCAGTGCCCGCCTGTCGGGCGGGGAGTTCGGCATCGAGGTCCGGCGCGAGCAGTTCGAGGCCGCCACGGCCGAATTGACCGCGCGCACCATCACGGCCGTGCGGCGCGTGCTGCGCGATGCGCGGCTGGCGTCGGGCGAGTTGCAGGGCATCGTGCTGGTCGGCGGCGCCACGCGCATGCCGCAGATCCGCCGCGCCGTGGCCGAATGCCTCGGCCGCGAGCCCTTGACCAACCTTGATCCGGACCAGGTGGTGGCGCTCGGCGCCGCGATCCAGGCGAACCAGCTGGCCGGCAACGGCGGCACCGACGACCTGTTGCTGCTCGACGTGATCCCGCTGTCGCTGGGCATCGAGACCATGGGCGGCCTGGTCGAGCGGATCGTGCCGCGCAACCAGACCATCCCGACCGCCATGGCGCAGGACTTCACCACCTACAAGGACGGCCAGACCGCGCTGGCGCTGCACGTGGTGCAGGGCGAGCGCGACCTGGTCGCCGACTGCCGCAGCCTGGCGCGCTTCGAGCTGCGCGGCATCCCGCCGATGGCTGCGGGTGCGGCGCGCATCCGCGTGACCTTCACGGTCGACGCCGACGGCCTGCTCGGCGTGAGCGCGAAGGAGCAGGGCAGCGGCGTGGAGGCGAGCGTCACGGTCAAGCCGTCCTACGGGCTTTCCGACGAACAGATCGCGACCATGCTGAAGGACAGCTTCTCGACCGCGCAGCAGGACATGCAGGCCCGCGCGCTGGTCGAGGCGCGGGTCGATGCCGACCGCATGCTGATGGCGACGCAGAGCGCGCTGGATGCCGATGCATCGCTGCTGTCGGCCGAGGAGCATGCAGCCATCGAACAACTGATGGCCGCTTTGCGAAGCGCGCGCTCGGCCAATGAAGCCGCCGTCGTGGAAGCCGCCACCAAGGCGCTGGCGGACGGCACCGAAGCCTTCGCGGCGGCCCGGATGAATGCAGGCATCGCGCGCGCGCTCGCCGGCCGACAGATCGACTCTCTCTAGAACATGCCCACGATCAAGATCCTTCCCCATCCCGAGTACTGTCCGCAAGGCGCCGAGATCACGGCCGCCGCCGGCACCTCGATCTGCGAGGCCATGCTCGAGAACCACATCAACATCGAGCATGCCTGCGAGATGAGCTGCGCCTGCACCACCTGCCACGTGATCGTGCGCAAGGGCATCGAGTCGCTCGGCGAGGCGGAAGAGGGCGAGGAAGACCTGCTCGACCGCGCCTGGGGCCTGGAGCCGCAGTCGCGGCTGAGCTGCCAGGCGATCCTCGCGCAGGCCGATCTGACTGTCGAGATCCCGAAGTACTCGATCAACCACGCCAAAGAGAAGCACTGATGAGCCGACTGATCGTCCTCGACACCGAAACCACGGGCCTGTCGGCGGAGAACGGCGACCGCATCATCGAACTCGGATGCGTGGAGCTGTTCAATCGCAAGCTCACCGGCAACGACCTGCACATCTACTTCAACCCCGAGCGCGAGAGCCACGAGGACGCGCTCAAGGTGCACGGGCTGACCACCGATTTCCTGCGCGACAAGCCGAAGTTCCCGACGCTGGCCAAGGACATCGTCGACTACCTGCGCGACGCCGAACTGATCATCCACAACGCGGCCTTCGACGTCGGCTTCCTCAACAAGGAACTCGAACTCGCAGGCCTGCCTCCGCTCGCCAGCTTCGTCGGCGAGGTGACCGACACGCTCGCGATGGCCAAGGCGGTCTATCCGGGCAAGCGCAATTCGCTGGACGCACTGTGCGACCGCTTCGGCGTCGACCGCTCCAACCGCACCTTCCACGGCGCCAAGCTCGACGCGCAGCTGCTGGCGGACGTCTACATCAACCTCACGCGCGGGCAGGATGCGCTCTTGATCGACATCGCGTCGAACGAGCCCGCGCACGGCACGGTGGTGTCGATCGACCTCGGCGCCTTCGAGTTGCCGGTGCTGGTCGCGACCGAGCATGAACTCGCCGCGCACGAGGAAGTCCTGGCGCAGCTCGACAAGTCGAGCAACGGCCGCACGCTTTTTCGCCAGACTGTCGAGAAAGCTGTGGCATAATCTGAGGCTTCGCGCCACACGGTGCGAACATCCAGATGGCAAGCAGTCCGAGGTTCACTCGGGCGTCGCGCGCCGAGGGCGGTTAGCTCAGGGGTAGAGCACAGCATTCACACTGCTGGGGTCGGAGGTTCGAAGCCTCCACCGCCCACCATTCACTTCCTTTCCTTGTCGTGCCGCATTCGGCAGTGGCCGGAGTGCGTCCGGGGCCCTGCTCCGTGGCGCTAAGCTCGCGGAATGGAACAATTCGATTGCGCCGTCATCGGCGCCGGTGTTGTGGGGCTGGCCGTTGCGCGTGCGCTGGCGCTGAAAGGCCGCGAGGTCATCGTGCTGGAGTCCGAGGGAGCGATCGGGACCGGGACCAGTTCGCGCAACAGCGAGGTCATCCACGCGGGCATCTACTACCCGGAAGGCTCTCTCAAGGCGCGGCTGTGCGTCGAAGGCAAGCAGCTTCTCTATGCGTATGCGGCTCAGCGCGGGCTGCCGCACCGGCGCTGCGGCAAGCTGATCGTCGCCACCAGCGAGGCGCAAGTCGGTCAGCTCGATGCGATCGCGGCCAAGGCCCGGGCCAATGGCGTGGACGATCTGGCGCCGCTCACCCGGGCCCAGGCCCAGGCCATGGAGCCGCAACTCGAATGCCTGGCCGCGCTGCATTCGCCGAGCACCGGCATCGTGGACAGCCATGCGCTGATGCTGAGCCTGCAGGGCGACCTCGAGAATGCCGGCGGCGTGGTCGCGCTGAAATCTGCGGTCATCGGCGCCGAGTGCGGCAGCAGCGGCATCGTGCTGAAGTCCGCAGACGGGACGGCCTTGCGCTGCAACAGCGTCGTCAACGCGGCCGGCCTCGCCGCGCCGCTGCTGGCCCGCCGGTTCGAGGGCCTGCCCGCCGGTTCGTTGCCGGGGGCCTGGTATGCCAAGGGCAGCTACTTCACGCTCGCCGGCCGCGCGCCCTTCAGCCGCCTGATCTATCCCGTGCCCGAGGCCGCGGGCCTGGGCGTTCACCTGACGCTCGATCTCGGCGGCCAGGCGAAGTTCGGTCCGGACGTGCAGTGGGTGGCCTCGCCCGACGACCTGGTCGTGGACCCGGCGCGGGGCGACGGTTTCTACGCCGAGGTCCGCAAGTACTGGCCGGCGCTGCCGGACGACGCGCTGGTGCCGGGCTATGCCGGCATCCGGCCCAAGATCTCGGGCCCGGGCGAGGCCGCGGCCGACTTCATGATCGAGGGGCCCGAGGCGCACGGGGTGCCGGGCCTGGTCAACCTGTTCGGGATCGAGTCGCCAGGGCTGACCAGCAGCCTCGCGATCGCCCGGCGCGTGGTGGATCTGCTGTCGTAGAGCCGCGCGGGCATGTACCATGGAACGGCGCGCCATTTGTCGGCGCTGTGTCGCCGGCGCGGTGCCGGCTTGACTGAGGAGGACTTTTTTCGATGACTGCTTCCACCAACCTCGAAGCCGCGGCCAACGCCGTGGCCGAAGACATCGCGAGCGACGTCCGTGGCGTGCTCGCCAGCAAGGACCTCGATTCCGTGCCGCAAATCAAGGCGCTGCGCCAGCGCATCGACAGCAAGCTGGCGATCGCGCGCGAACTCGCGGCCGAGAAGAGCCGGATTGCCGCCAAGAAGGCCCGCGAAGCCGCCAACACGGCCAACGCCTATGCACACGACGAGCCTTGGCAGATCGCCGGTGCCGCGCTGGCCGTGGGTGTGCTGGTGGGCCTGCTGCTTGGGCGCCGTTGATTTCACGCGCCAGGGCGCGGCGGAGCTGACGCGATGAGCTTCGCCGACCTGTTCGGCCTCAAGTCTCGCCTGCGCCGCCTGCGCATCCTGGCCGGCGAAGGCGCACTGGCCGCCGAAGATCGTGCGCAGCTCCTGAGGCTGGCCTGGGACGAGGAAAAGAAGCGCCTGCGGCTGTTGCTCGCCCTGGGGGTCGCGGTGGTCGGCCTGACCACCGTCGCCATTGCGCTGCTGTCGGTCGCGATCGTGGTCCATTTCTGGGACACGCCGCACCGAACCACGGCAGCCTGGATGCTGGCGCTGCTCTGGACCGGGCTCTGGGCGGCGGCCGTGCTGCTGCTGATGGGCACGCTGCGCAGATCCTCGGCCTTTGCGTCGGCGCGCCAGACCTTCGAGCGCGATCTCGAATGGTTCCATGAGCGCTTCGGCGCCGAGCGCGACGAAGACCTTCCGGACACTTCGGTGTCCCTGAGCAGCGAACAGCTGGTTTCCCGGATCGAGCGCCAGCGATTGCGCATCGCGACGCTCGAGGCCGCGGCGACGGGCGCCGGCGAGGCGCCGGTCCCGAACGAATCCGCCGCCGCCGCGGCCATGCGCATTGCGCGCGAGCATCCGGTGGCCGCCGGCGTCGCGGCCGCAGCGGTGATCGCGGTGCTGGGTCCGCGCCGCGTGGTCCGCTGGGCGACCGTGATCGCGCCGGTGCTCTGGCGGATGCGCGGCTGAGGCCCGTCCCCCGGCTCAGGCCCTGCGTTCGCGCAGCGCCTGGGCCGCCTGGCGCACCAGGGCCGGGCCGCGGTAGATGAGACCGGTGTAGATCTGCACCAGGTCGGCGCCGGCGTCGATCTTGGCCAGCGCGTCCGCCGCGCTCAGCACGCCGCCCGCGCCGATGATCGGGAAGTCGCGGCCCAGCGTCGCGCGCAGCTGGCCGATCACGCGGTTGCTGGCTTCCCGCACCGGCGCCCCCGACAGGCCGCCGGCTTCCTCGGCATGGGGCAGGCCCGCGACGGCATCGCGCGCCAGCGTCGTATTGGTCGCGATGACCCCGTCCATGCGGTGGCGCAGCAGCGTGGCGGCGATCACCTTGACCTGGGACTCGTCGAGGTCGGGCGCGATCTTGACGAACAGCGGCACCCGCTTGCCCTGGCGCGCGGCCAGCAGCTCGC
Organism: Variovorax sp. P1_H2; assembly: GCF_056405295.1. Lineage (NCBI taxonomy): Bacteria > Pseudomonadati > Pseudomonadota > Betaproteobacteria > Burkholderiales > Comamonadaceae > Variovorax > Variovorax sp. P1_H2. Next base: position 7,807 of record NZ_JBFUCJ010000124.1, read on the forward strand.
GCTTGTCGGCGACGGCGCCGAGCAGCGCGTCGAGCGCTTCGTCACTCTGCAGCGAGCGCAGGTTGGCGGTGTTCGGGCTCGAGATGTTGAGCGCGACGTAGTCGGCGTGCGGATAGACCCCGTCCAGGCAGATCAGGTAGTCGTCGACCGCGCGCTCGATCGGCGTGGCGGCGTTCTTCCCGATGTTGAGGCCCAGCAGCATCGGCGGCTTCGAGGTATCGCGCCGGAAGCGGGCCCGTTGCACATTGGCGATGAAGGCCTCGAGGCCCTCGTTGTTGAATCCGAGCCGGTTGATCAGCGCGTCGCGCTGCGGCAGGCGGAAGATCCGCGGCTTCGGGTTGCCGGGTTGCGCCTTGGGCGTGACCGTGCCGACTTCGACGAAGCCGAAACCCATGGCACCGAAGGCGTCGATGCAGCGGGCGTTCTTGTCGAGGCCGGCCGCCAGTCCGATGCGGTTCGGGAAAGTCAGCCCGGCGAGCGTGACCCGGTCGACCACGCGCGGTGCCGCGTAGGCGCAGGCCAGCGGCGTGTTCTGGGTCCGTGCCAGGGCGTTGAGCGTCAGTTCGTGGGCGCGCTCGGCGTCGACGCCGAACAGGAAGGGGCGGGCGAGCCCGTAAAGAGAGGAGGGCAGCGGCAGGAGCATCGGATAATTCTCGACTTCAGACTTCAATCAGCCCAGGATTCTCCCCGATGACTTCCCCTGCACCCGCTCCCGTCATGAGCTGCCCGGCCGCTCCGAAGGCGAATACCGAAGCGCTGCTGCGCGAAGGCAGTCCAGTGACACAGGACGAACTCAAGGCACAGGTCGGCCGCGCTGCGCTGGACTATGTGGTCAAGGGCGAGATCATCGGCGTCGGCACCGGCTCGACCGTCAACAAGTTCATCGAGGCGCTGGCCGGCATCAAGGACCAGATCCGCGGCGCCGTCTCCAGTTCGGTGGCCTCGACCGAGCGCCTGCGGGCGCTGGGCATCGAGGTGTTCGACAGCAACGCGGTCGAGGAGCTGGCGGTCTACATCGACGGTGCCGACGAGATCGACGGCCGCGGCTACATGATCAAGGGCGGCGGCGCCGCGCTCACGCGCGAGAAGATCGTCGCGGCGCAGTCGAAGCGCTTCGTCTGCATCGCCGACGCCTCCAAGCTGGTGAACACGCTCGGCGCCTTCCCGCTGCCGGTCGAGGTGATTCCGATGGCGGCCCAGCGCGTGATGCGGCAGTTCGCCCGGCTGGGCGGCCTGGCGCAGGTGCGCGAGAAGGACGGTGCGCCGCTGGTGACCGACAACGGCCAGCACATCATCGACGTGACCGGCTTGCGGATCACCGATCCGCTGGGTTTCGAGGCCGAAGTGAACCAATGGCCCGGTGTGGTCGAGGTCGGTGTCTTTGCCCACCAGCGCGCCAGCGTCTGCCTGCTGGCGACGTCCTCGGGCGTGCAGACACTGCGCTTTGGCTAGGGCCTGTGAACAGGCCCTAGAACCTGATGCCGGCGGGGTTGCTCGGGGTCGGCCCGGATGCCGGTGCGGGCGTGTCGGCCGCCGTCGGGGCCGGTGCGGCAGCGGCAGGCGCGGGTTCTGCCGCGGGTTGCAGTGCCACCAGCGGCTGGGCCGGCGGATTGCGGTAGCCGGCCGGCAGCCGGGTGCTCTTGGGATAGCCCGCCGCGTCCAGGTACTGGGACCACTCCGAGTCCGAGAAACCCTTGAGCTGCTGCGCGCCGATCGTCAGCAGCGGCAGCGAGTTCTGGCCGCTCAGCCGCTGCAGCGAGGCGATGTCCTCGTTCGACTTGACAGTCCGTTCGTCGAAGGGCACGCCGCGCGTGATCAGCAGCGAGCGGCCGGCGCCGCAAGGGCCGCATTCCTCGCTGGTGTAGAGCGTCACCGGGTAGCGCTGGACCACCTGCTGCAATTCGTAGGGCAGGCCGGCGCGGGCGCTGACCGTGTTGCCGGCCCGGACCGGCGCCGCAGGCGCTTCGGCGCTCGGCGGCTGGTCGGAGAAGGTGAGCTTGCCGCTCTTGTCGACGTGGCGATAGACCGCCTGCGCCAGCGTGGCGCTGGCGACCAGCAGCAGGGCGAGGCCCGCGAGGGCGCTGTTGAGCTTCATCGATGGTTCCCGAGATTCGATGGGGCGGAGTATGTCAGGCTGGCTGCGCCTCGGCCATGCCCTGGTGCCGCAACAACGCATCGAGCTGCGGCTCGCGGCCGCGGAAGGCCTTGAAGGATTCCATCGCGCTGCGGCTGCCGCCGGCCTCGAGGATGGCCTCGCGGTACTTGCGCCCGGTCTCGACGCTGGGCTCGCCATTGGCGCCGGCCGTCTCCTCGAAAGCCGCATAGGCGTCGGCGCTCAGCACCTCGGCCCACTTGTAGCTGTAGTAGCCGGCCGCGTAGCCGCCCGAGAAGATGTGGCTGAAGGTGTTCGGTGTACGGCTGAAGTCCGGCGAGGGCATCACCGCGACTTCCTCGCGCACCTTGGCGAGCAGCGCCATGACCTCGCCTGGCTGGGCGGCGGCGGCGTCGTAGCCGGTGTGCAGCAGCATGTCGAAGAGCGAGAACTCGATCTGGCGCAGGGTCTGCAGGCCGCTCTGGAAATTCTTGGCGGCGGTCATCTTGTCGAACAGGGCGCGCGGCAGCGGCTCGCCGGTGTCGACGTGCGAGGTCATGTGCGCAAGCACGTCCCACTCCCAGCAGAAGTTCTCCATGAACTGGCTCGGCAGCTCGACCGCGTCCCACTCGACGCCGCTGATACCGGAGACATCGCGCTCGTCGACGCGGGTCAGCATGTGGTGCAGGCCGTGGCCGAACTCGTGGAACAGGGTGGTCACGTCGTCGTGCGTGAGCAGCGGCGGCTTGCCGTCGACGCCTTCGGCGAAGTTGCAGACCAGCTGCGCGACCGGCGTCTGCAGCGTGCCGATGTCGGGGCGCAGCCAGCGCGCGCGGACATCGTCCATCCAGGCGCCGCCGCGCTTGGCGGCGCGGGCCGAGGGGTCGAGGTAGAACTGACCGACCTTCTGGCCGGCCCGCTCGATGCGATAGAACTCGACGCTGGGGTGCCACACCGGCGCCGTGTCGCGCCGGATCGAGACTTCGAACAGCGTCTCGACGATCTTGAACAGGCCCGCCATCACCTTCGGCGCCGTGAAGTACTGCTTGACCTCCTGTTCGCTGAAGGCGTAGCGCGCTTCCTTGAGCTTCTCGCCGATGTAGGTCCAGTCCCAGGGCTGCGGATCGGCGAGCCCGAGGTGTTCGGCGGCGAAGGCCCGCAGGTCGGCCAGGTCGCGCTCGCCGTAGGGCTTCGCCTTGGCGGCCAGGTCGCGCAGGAACTTGATCACCTGGTCGGCCGACTCGGCCATCTTCGGCACGACCGAAAGCTCGCCGAAGTTGGGGTAGCCGAGCAGCTTCGCCTCTTCCTGGCGCAGCGCGAGGATTTCGCGGATCAGTGCGGTGTTGTCGAAGGCCGGGTCGCCGAATTCGCTGGCCCGCGTGACGTAGGCGCGGTACAGCCGCTCGCGCAGCGCGCTGTTCCTGGCGAACTGCATCACCGGCAGGTAGCAGGGCATCTTGAGCGTCAGCTTGTAGCCGTCCTTGCCCTCCGCTTCGGCGGCCGCACGGGCGGCGCCGATGACGTCCTCCGGCACGCCCTCGAGGTCTTCGAGCACCGCGTACCAGGCGAAGGCGTCGGTGGCGTCGAGCGCGTTCTCGCTGAACTTCTGGCTCAGTTCGGCCTGCCGCTCCTGGATCTCCGCGAAGCGCGTCTTGGCGGCGCCTTGCAATTCGGCGCCGCCGAGCACGAAGTTGCGGATCGCGTTGCGGTGCGCCTGGCGCTGCTCGGGGTTCAGCGTCGCGAGGTCGATGGCCTTGTACTTGGCGTACAGCCGCTCGTCGGATCCCAGGCGGGTCCAGAAGGCGGTGACGCGCGGCATGGCCTCGTTGTAGGCGGCCCGCAGCTCGGGGGTGTCGGCCACCGCGTTGAGGTGGCCCACCGCGCCCCAGGCGCGGCTGAAGCGCTCCGAGGCCACGTCCAGCACCTTGGCGATCGCGGTCCAGTCGGCCGGGAACCCGGGCGCCGTCGCTTCCTGCAAGGCCGCCTCGGCGCCGGCGAGCAGGGCGTCGACCGCCGGGGCGACATGCTCCGGCTTGATCTGGTCGAACAGCGGGAGGTCGTTGAAGTCGAGGAGCGGATTGGTCATGGTCTTGTTCAGATGGCGGACAGGGAGCGCGAGTTCAAGTGGCGCTGGCGCCGGCGGCCACCCGTTCGGCGGCCTCGATCGTGTTGACCAGCAGCATCGTGATGGTCATCGGGCCGACGCCGCCGGGCACCGGCGTGATCCAGCCCGCGACCTCGCGCACGCCGGCGAAGTCGACGTCGCCGCAGAGCTTGCCTTCGTCGTTGCGGTTCATGCCGACATCGATCACGACCGCGCCGGGCTTGACCATGTCGGCAGTGAGCACATTGCGCTTGCCGACCGCGGCAACCACCACGTCGGCGTGGCGCGTGAAGGCGCCCAGGTCGGCCGTCGCGCTGTGGCAGATGGTGACGGTGGCGCTCCTGGCGAGCAGCATCAGCGCCATCGGCTTGCCGACGATGTTGCTGCGGCCGATGACCACCGCATGCTTGCCGCGCAGCTCGTAGCCGATCGATTCGATCATCTTCATGCAGCCGTAGGGCGTGCAGGGCCAGAAGCCGGGCGAGCCGGTCATCAGGGCGCCGGCGCTGGCGACGTGGAAGCCGTCGACGTCCTTGGCCGGCGCGATCGCCTCGATCACCTTCTGGGCGTCGACGTGGGCTGGCAGCGGGAGCTGCACCAGGATGCCGTGGATCGCCGGGTCGTTGTTGAGCGCGTCGACGCGGGCCAGCAGGTCGGCCTCGCTCAGGTCGGCCGGGTACTTCTCGAGCACCGAGTGCAGGCCGTTGTCCTCGCAGGCCTTGACCTTGTTGCGCACATAGACCTGGCTGGCCGGGTTGTCGCCGACCAGCACCACGGCCAGGCCGGGCACCACGCCGCGAGCCTTGAGCGCCGCGGCGCGGGCCGCGACCTCTGCGCGCAGCGCCTTGGAGAGCGCGTTGCCGTCGATCAGTTGAGCAGTCATCGTTTTTTCGATCTTCAGAAATGGAAACGCCCGCTTGCGCAGGCGTGGGGTTGGTCGGGCGTGCCGGGGCGGTCTGGCTAGGCCTTGGCCGGCGTCGCCGCCTGTCCGAGGGCGATCTTGAGCAGGTCCGCCACCGTGTTGGCGTTGAGCTTTTCCATGATGTTGGCGCGGTGCGCCTCCACCGTCTTGATGCTGATGCCGAGGTCGTCGGCGATCTGCTTGTTGAGCCGACCGGCAACGATGCGCTCGAGCACCTGGGCCTCGCGGCCGGTGAGCTTGGACAGCAGCGCGTCGCGGCTGGCCGACTGCTGGTGCTGGGCGAAGGCGCCGCGGGCATGTTCGAGCATGCGCTCGACCAGCGCCACCAGGGCCTCGTCGTTGAACGGCTTCTGGATGAAATCCATCGCGCCCTTTTTCATCGAGTCGACCGCCATCGGCACGTCGCCGTGGCCGGTGATGACCACGATCGGCAGCGGCGAACGGCGTTCGATCAGCCGGTCCTGCAGCTCGATGCCCGACATGCCGCCCATGCGGATGTCGACGATCAGGCAGGCGACCTCGCGCGGGTCGTAGCGCGACAGGAAGGACTCGGCCGAATCGAAGCAGCGGACCCGGTAGTCCTTGCCCTCGAGCAGCCATTGCAACGAATCGCGGACCGCCTCATCGTCGTCGACGACATACACAGTGCCCTTCTTCGGAATCAAACTCATGCAGGTACTTTCGCCTCGTTGCTTGCTACGGAATCGATAGCGTCCAACACCGGTAACCAGAAGGAAAAACGGCATCCGACGATGTCCGGCCCATTGTAGATGTTCTCTGCCTGCATCCGGCCGCGGTGCGACTCGACGATGGTGCGGCAGAGGTTGAGCCCGATGCCCATGCCTTCGGGCTTGGTGGAGAAGAAGGCCTCGTAGAGCCGGTCCATCACTTCGGGGGCCAGGCCCATGCCGGTGTCCTGGACCGAGAACTCGACCGCCGGCTGGCCGTCGATGGTCTTGGGCAGCACCCGCAGTTCGACGCTGCGGCGCGCCAGCGGGCGGTTCGCGAGGTCGATCGACTCGGCCGCATTCTTCAGCAGGTTGACCATCACCTGCTCGATCAGGATCGGATCGACCCGCAGGATCGGCAGCCGCGCCGCGACGTAGTGGTTCAGCCGGACGTTGCGCCGGCGCAACTCGATGCCGGCCAGTTCGACCGCCTCGCTGACCATCGTCGAGACCTCGGCCGGTGTGCGGTTGGGCTCGCTGCGCTTCACGAAGGAGCGGATGCGCTGGATGATCTGGCCGGCGCGCTGGGCCTGCTTGGAGGTCTTCTCGAGCGCCGCGAGCAATGCTTCCGAATCGATCTGCTGGCCCTTGATGCGCGACACCATGCCGTTGCAGTAGTTGGTGATCGCGGTCAGCGGCTGGTTCAGCTCGTGGGCGACGCTGGAGGCCATCTCGCCCATGGTGATCAGCCGGCTGGCGGCATGGGCCCGGTCGGCCTGGGCCGCTGCCAGGTCCTCGGCGTCGCGCCGCGGCGTGATGTCGGTGGCGATCACCAGCTGCGCCAGCCGGCCGTCGACCCAGGTCAGGTAGCGCGAGCGCACCTCGAGCCACTTGCCGAGCTCGGGCACGAAGATCTCGTTGTTGGCCGGCTGGGCGGTGGTCAGCTGGTCGATCGGCAGACCGGCGAAGGAGTCGACGTCGTCCAGTTCTTCGTCGCGCGCCTGGGTCGCCGGCACGCCGGCCTGCGCCACCATGCCCAGGTGGCCGACGGTGTTCGACCCGAACCAGAGCCGGTAGAGCTTGTTGGCGAACAGCAGCTCCTCGCTGCCCAGCGGGGCCACCGAGACCGAGGCGTCCAGCGCTTCCAGCACCGTGGTGAAGCGCTCGTAGGAGGCCGACAGCTGCTCGCGGATCCGGGTCGGCTCGGTGATGTCGGTCATCGAGGTCATCCAGCCGGTCTGGTGACCGCGGGCGTCGATCAGCGGCGAGACATAGAGCCGGGCATTGAAGACGCTGCCGTTGCGGCGCTTGACCCGGACCTGGAAGCCGCCGGGCAGGGCACGCCCGTGCAGTTCTTCTTCGAGCCGCTCGTTCATGACCTCGCGGTCGGATTCGAGCCAGTAGGGGAAGGGCGGCGTCTGGCCGACCAGCTCGTTCTCGCTCCAGCCGGTCATCGCGCAGAAGGCCGCGTTGACGTAGGTGATGCGGCCCTCGAGGTCGAGCACCCGCATGCCGGTCAGCATGGAGTTCTCCATCGCCCGGCGGAAGTTGGTCTCGGCCACCAGCGCCTGCTGCGCCTGCAGCCGCCGGCGCGTGTGGCGCCAGGTGCCGATCAGCATCCAGCTGGTGAGCACGCTGAGCGCGCCGACCAGCCAGAAGAGGCCGTTGCCGACCACCCCCTGGGAGGTTCGATAGGCCTGCGCCCGCAGCACCAGCGCATTGCCGACCGGCGAGACCGGGACTTCGTATTCGTTGGTGCGCACGGTCCAGGGCAGCAGCCGGGTGCCGGCCCCGCGCGGCTTGGCGACCGTGTTGCCGGCGATCAGGCCGCCCTTGGCGTCGAGCAGCGAGACCGCATAGCGGGCCGAGACTTCGGAGGGCATGCCGTAGCGCAGCAGGCCGTCGATGGAGAACTCGCCCAGCAGCATGCCGGCGAACAGCCCCTGGTCGAACAGCGGAATGTAGAGCCCCAGCATCGGCGACGGCTCGCCACCGGCCAGGGGTTGCGAGAACACCGGCTGGCGCAGCTCGCGGGCCAGCGCGTAGTTGCTTTCGATATCGCCCGGCCGCAGCACTTCGCCGACGGCATGCTGCAGCGCCGGATGGACGCTGGGCGCCGCGTAGTTGGCCTTGATGCGGCGGCGGTCGTCGATCCAGCTGACCGATTGCAGCTCCGGGAACTGGCTCACCAGCGACTCGGCACGGCTGGTGAATTCCGCCGCGTCGATTTCTCGGTTGGAGGCGTCGCGCGCCAGCCGCATCAACTGCTCCTGGCGCTCCAGCAGCCGCAGGCGGACGCGCTGCTGGGCGTACTCGACATCGCGCTTGACCGATTCCTGGACCCGTTCCACCTCCTCGGCCCGCAAGTACCAGAAGGCCGAGACGATGGCGGCGAGGAACAGCAGCACCGCGGCCAGCGGCGCGAGCATCGCGACCGCGTCCTGCAGCATCGGCGTCTGGCGGCGCCACCAGCGGCGCAGCCACGAGAGCGGCGACGCGGCATTGCGTGCGACGGCGATCGGAGAGGAAAGGGACATCGGCGAAGTTTAGGTGAAGGCTCCTGCGCAAGGCGGGCGGTGCCGAAGTGCCATGGATCCGAGTGCGGCCGAGTCGATGATTTCATAATAAGAAATCGATAGGCACGATTTGAAATCTGGATAATTCTGTGAGAAACTCCCGCGCGCTGCCGGATACGGCACTAAATTACGGCCACAACCCTCACAAGGAGACAAGCATGTCGGCAAATCCCGAGAACCTCTACGGCTCGGCTGCGAACGACCTGGACGCGCAGGAAACGCGTGAATGGATGGACGCACTGTCCGCCGTGATCGAGAGCGAGGGGCCCGACCGCGCGCACTTCCTGCTCGAGCAACTGCTCGAGCACGCGCGCCAGAACAGCATCGACAAGCCCTTCTCGGCCAACACCGCCTACGTCAACACCATCGAGGCCGACCAGGAGGAGCGCTCGCCCGGCAATGCCGAGATCGAGGAACGCCTGCGTTCCTATATGCGCTGGAACGCCATGGCGATGGTGGTCAAGGCCAACCGCCACCATCCGCCCGAGGGCGGCGACCTCGGCGGCCACATCGGCTCCTTCGCCTCGCTGGCCAGCATGTTCGGCGCCGGCTTCAATCACTTCTGGCACGCCGAGAGCGAGAACCACGGCGGCGACTGCCTCTACATCCAGGGCCACGTGTCGCCCGGCATCTATGCCCGCGCCTATCTCGAAGGCCGGCTCACCGAAGAACAGCTGCTCAACTTCCGCCAGGAAGTCGACGGCAAGGGCCTGTCGAGCTACCCGCATCCGAAGCTGATGCCCGAGTTCTGGCAGTTCCCGACGGTGTCGATGGGCCTGGGCCCGCTGATGGCGATCTACCAGGCGCGCTTCCTCAAGTACCTGCATGCACGCGGCATCGCCAACACCGAGAACCGCAAGGTCTGGGTGTTCTGCGGCGACGGCGAAATGGACGAGGTCGAATCGTTGGGGGCCATCGGCCTGGCGGCCCGCGAGAAGCTCGACAACCTGGTCTTCGTGATCAACTGCAACCTGCAGCGCCTCGACGGCCCGGTGCGCGGCAACGGCAAGATCATCCAGGAGCTCGAGGGCGAATTCCGAGGTTCGGGCTGGAACGTGATCAAGCTGATCTGGGGCAGTAGCTGGGATCCGCTGCTGGCGCGCGACAAGGACGGTGCGCTGCGCAAGATCATGATGGAGACCAACGATGGCGACTACCAGTCGTTCAAGGCCAATGACGGCGCCTATGTGCGCAAGCATTTCTTCGGCCGCGACCCGCGCACGCTCGAGATGGTCGCCAAGATGAGCGACGACGACATCTGGAACCTGCGCCGCGGCGGCCATGATTCGCAAAAGGTCTATGCGGCCTTCGACGCGGCCGTCAAGCACAAGGACCAGCCGACCGTGCTACTGATCAAGACCGTCAAGGGCTTTGGCATGGGCAAGATCGGCGAGGGCAAGAACACGGTCCACCAGACCAAGAAGCTCGGCGACGAGGACATCAAGGCCTTCCGCGACCGCTTCAACATCCCGATCCCGGACAGCCAGATCGCCGACCTGCCGTTCTACAAGCCGGCCGACGACACGCCCGAGATGAAGTACCTGCACGAACGCCGCAAGGCTCTCGGCGGCTACCTGCCGCATCGCCGCGTGAAGGCCGACGAGAGCTTCACGGTGCCGTCGCTCGAGACCTTCAAGGCGGTGCTGGAGCCGACCGCCGAGGGGCGCGAGATCTCGACCACGCAAGCCTACGTGCGCTTCCTGACCCAACTGCTGCGCGACCAGGCGCTGGGCCCGCGCGTGGTTCCGATCCTGGTCGACGAGGCCCGCACCTTCGGCATGGAAGGCCTGTTCCGCCAGATCGGCATCTACAACCCCGCGGGTCAGCAGTACACGCCGGTCGACAAGGACCAGGTCATGTACTACCGCGAGGACAAGGCCGGCCAGATCCTGCAGGAAGGCATCAACGAGGCCGGCGGCATGTCGAGCTGGATCGCTGCCGCGACCTCGTACAGCACCAACAACCGGATCATGGTGCCGTTCTATGTCTACTACTCGATGTTCGGCTTCCAGCGCATCGGCGACCTGGCCTGGGCGGCCGGCGACATGCAGGCGCGCGGCTTCCTGCTGGGCGGAACGTCGGGGCGCACCACGCTCAATGGCGAAGGCCTGCAGCACGAGGACGGCCACAGCCACATCCTGGCCAACACCATCCCGAACTGCGTCAGCTACGACCCGACCTTCGCGCACGAGGTCGGCGTGATCCTGCACCACGGCCTCAAGCGCATGGTCGAGAAGCAGGACAACGTCTACTACTACATCACGCTGCTGAACGAGAACTACCCGATGCCCGGCCTGCAGCCCGGCACCGAGGAGCAGATCATCAAGGGCATGTACCTGTGCAAGCAGGCGCCGGCGCTCAAGGCCAAGTCGCCTTCGGTGCAACTGCTGGGCAGCGGCACCATCCTGCGCGAGAGCTTCGCGGCCCAGGAACTGCTCGAGAAGGACTGGGGCGTTTCGGCCGCGGTCTGGAGCTGCCCGAGCTTCAACGAGCTGACCCGCGACGGCCAGGAGGCCGATCGCTGGAACCTGCTGCACCCGACCGAGACGCCGCGCGTCTCCTTCGTCGAGCAGCAGCTCTCGGCCAGCAGTGGCCCGGTGGTGGCGTCGACCGACTACATGAAGGCCTACGCCGAGCAGATCCGCCCGTTCGTGCCCAAGGGCCGCAACTACAAGGTGCTGGGTACCGACGGCTTCGGCCGCAGCGATTTCCGCAACAAGCTGCGCGAGCATTTCGAGGTCAACCGGCACTTCATCGTGGTGGCGGCGCTCAAGGCGCTGGCCGAGGATGGCACCGTGCCGGCGCAGAAGGTGGCAGACGCGATCAAGAAGTACGGCATCAACGCCGAGAAGATCAACCCGCTCTACGCATAAAACCAATCAACGGCGCCCGAAGGGCGGGAGACACGATATGGCAATAGTGGAAATCAAGGTGCCGGACATCGGCGACTTCGACGAGGTCGCGGTGATCGAGGTGCTGGTGAAGGTCGGCGACACGGTGAAGGCCGAGCAGTCGCTGATCACGGTGGAGTCGGACAAGGCCTCGATGGAGATTCCGTCGAGCCAGGCCGGGGTGGTGAAGGAACTCAAGGTCGAGGTCGGCAGCAAGGTCAAGGAAGGCTCGGTGGTGCTGGTGCTCGAAGGCGAGGGCGCTGCGGCGCCGGCGGCTTCCGCCCCTGCGGCTGCAGCCGTTCCGGCAGCCCCGGTGCCTGCTGCGGCCCCTGCGGTTGCGGCCCCTGCGCCGGCTGCAGCGGCCGGCCCGATCGACATCAAGGTGCCCGACATCGGCGACTTCAAGGACGTSKCSGTSATYGARGTSCTGGTSAARSCCGGCGACAYSATCAAGGCCGAGCAGTCGCTGATCACSGTSGAGTCSGACAAGGCCTCGATGGAGATTCCGTCG
>NZ_JBFUCJ010000125.1:0-19418 GCF_056405295.1 Variovorax sp. P1_H2
GTCCAGGGGATTGCCTTCGCCATCGGTGTTCCTCCGCATATCTACGCATTTCACTGCTACACGCGGAATTCCATCCCCCTCTACCGTACTCTAGCTATGCAGTCACAGATGCAGTTCCCAGGTTGAGCCCGGGGATTTCACAACTGTCTTACATAACCGCCTGCGCACGCTTTACGCCCAGTAATTCCGATTAACGCTTGCACCCTACGTATTACCGCGGCTGCTGGCACGTAGTTAGCCGGTGCTTATTCTTACGGTACCGTCATGAGCTCTCTTTATTAGAAAGAACCTTTTCGTTCCGTACAAAAGCAGTTTACAACCCGAAGGCCTTCATCCTGCACGCGGCATGGCTGGATCAGGCTTGCGCCCATTGTCCAAAATTCCCCACTGCTGCCTCCCGTAGGAGTCTGGGCCGTGTCTCAGTCCCAGTGTGGCTGGTCGTCCTCTCAGACCAGCTACAGATCGAAGGCTTGGTGAGCCTTTACCTCACCAACTACCTAATCTGCCATCGGCCGCTCCATTCGCGCAAGGCCTTGCGGTCCCCTGCTTTCATCCGTAGATCGTATGCGGTATTAGCACAGCTTTCGCTGCGTTATCCCCCACGATTGGGCACGTTCCGATGTATTACTCACCCGTTCGCCACTCGCCGCCAGGATTGCTCCCGCGCTGCCGTTCGACTTGCATGTGTAAGGCATGCCGCCAGCGTTCAATCTGAGCCAGGATCAAACTCTATAGTTCGATCTTGATTTTGCGTCCAACCTCGCGGTCAGACAAAACTCACAAAAACGGAATTGAAGTGAACTTCACTTCTATTCTCATGAGCGTTTAAAGTCTTGAAGACTTTGTTCCGAAGAACTTAGCCATTCGCCTCAAACGCCCACGCTTATCGGCTGTATATTTTTAACGATCACCGTAAAACAACTTCTTGTTTTACGCTTGCTTCGCTGCGATCAGCGGAGCCTTCRATTATGACACGGTTTTTTAAGAACCGGCAAACTTTTTTCGCTTTCTTCGACTCTTGCAATCAACTTCACCCGGAAGTCACTGCAATCACCGTTTTCTGCGGAGCCTTCGATTATGACACAGTTTTTWKAACTTCGTCAAGACCGCGGCCTTTTTTTCTTCCCYCACCGYCTGCTTCGATCACCGCACTCCCAAAAGAAGCRCCGCGCCGTCGTTTTCAGCGGAGCCTTCGATTATGACACAGCTTTTGATTGTTGCGCCAGCCTCGAAGGCCTTTTTGGCCTCCTCTTCCGACTTGGCGTCCCGGTCGTCTTCGAAGTTTTCTTCGCGTCTTGAGCCGAGCCCAKGAGTATATGCCACTTTTGAAGGCCTTCCGGCGCTTCGCTCCGATAATCGCTCTCACATGGCACTCATCACACTCCTCGACGCGCAACTCGCGTTCGGCCACGTCCCGCTGCTCGACCATGCGGACTTCTCCCTCATCGAATCGGAGCGCATCGGCCTGATCGGCCGCAACGGCGCCGGCAAGTCTTCCCTGCTCAAGATCCTGGCCGGCCTCGAGAAGCCGGACGACGGCACGCTTCAGATACAGCAGAACGTGCGCGTCACCTATGTGGCCCAGGAGCCGGTGCTGGACATGGAGGCGGATGTCTTCACCGCYGCCAGCGCGGGCCTCGGCGAGGTGATCGCGATCCGCGACCAGTATCTGTCGGGCGCACCAGGGCTGGACCTGGATGCGCTGCAATCCCAGATCGAGGCCTTCGATGCCTGGAACTGGGAGCAGCGGGTGGAGGAAACGCTGCATCGCCTGCACCTCGACGGCGCAGCCCTGGTCGGCTCGCTCTCGGGCGGCACGCGCAAGCGGGTCGCGCTCGCGCAGGCACTGGTGGCGGCGCCCGACGTGCTGCTGCTGGACGAGCCGACCAACCACCTGGACCTGGATTCGATCGAATGGCTGGAACAGTTGCTGATCGACTTCAAGGGCAGCGTGGTGACGATCACCCACGACCGCAGCTTCCTGAACCGGGTCGCGACCCGCATCGTCGAGCTGGACCGCGGCAAGCTCAGCTCCTATCCCGGCAACTTCGAGCAGTACCTCCTGCAGAAGGAGGAGCAGCTGGCCCAGGAAGCCGTGATCAACGCCAAGGCCGACAAGCTGCTGGCGCAGGAAGAGATCTGGATCCGCAAGGGCGTGGAGGCACGGCGCACCCGCAGCCAGAGCCGCATCAGCCGGCTGCAGGAATTGCGCGCCAACCGCTCGGCCCGGCGCGAGGTCCAGGGCAGCGTCAACATGGACGTCGCCCAGGGCCAGGCCAGCGGCAAGATCGTGGCCGAACTGACCGAGGCATCGAAGTCCTTTGGCGACAAGACCGTGATCCGCGGCTTCACCGGCACCATCCTGCGCGGCGACAAGGTGGGGCTGATCGGCCCCAATGGCGCGGGCAAGACCACGCTGCTGAAGCTGATCCTCGGCGAGCTCGAGCCCGACAGCGGCAAGATCCGCCGCGGCGCCAACCTGCAGGTGGCCTACTTCGACCAGATGCGCAACGCGCTGAACCTCGACGCCACGCTGGAGGACTTCATCAGTCCGGGCAGCGAATGGATCGAGATCGGCAACCAGCGCAAGCACGTGAAGAGCTACCTGGCCGACTTCCTGTTCTCGCCGGCCCGCGCCCATTCGCCGGTGCGCTCGCTGAGCGGCGGCGAGCGCAACCGGCTGCTGCTGGCGCGCCTGTTCGCCCGGCCGGCCAACGTGCTGGTGCTCGACGAGCCGACCAACGACCTCGACATCGACACCCTCGAACTGCTCGAGGACCTGCTGCAGAACTACGACGGCACGGTGTTCCTGGTCAGCCATGACCGGACCTTCCTGGACAACGTGGTGACCAGCACCATCGCCTTCGAGGGCGACGGGCGCTGGCGCGAGTACGAGGGCAGCGTGCAGGACTGGCTGACGCAGTCCAAGCGTTCCCGCGAGATCGCCCAGCAGCGTGCCGCGGCCGCCGCGCCGGCCACATCGGCAGCCGCACCGGCGCCCGCTCCGGCACCGGCGGCCGAGGCCACCGCCAAGCCGGCCGCGGCCCGCAAGAAGCTCAGCTACAAGGAGCAGCGCGAACTCGAGACCCTGCCGTCACAGATTGCCGAGCTGGAGGAAGAGCAGAAGCGGATCACCGAGCTGCTCGAGCTCGACGGCGGCGCCATCTACGCCACCGATGCCTCGCGTGCGGCCGAGCTCGGCGAACGCCATGCCCGCATCGACGACGAACTGCTGGCGGCGCTGGAACGCTGGGAAGCGCTCGGGACGGCGCGCTAGCGGCGTCTTTGTCCGACGCGGCACGGGGCCGCGGCACGCTATATATGGCGTTGCCCAGGCTCCTTCACGTTCCTCGCCGCATGCCCTGTAGACACGCCCTCCGGCGCCCTATCGCCCTGTTCCGCAACATCGCCGCTGCGCTCCTCGTCGCCGTGGGCGTCGCCGCTTGCGCGGAACTGCCTAAGAACGTCGACCGGCCGGTCTCGACCGCACTGGCCTCGCCGGCGAGCACCCCGCTCGGCGAACTGGTGCAGCAGCGCCGCAAGGCCGCCGGGACGCGCTACGAATCAGGTTTCATCCTGCTCGACGGCCCGGCTGCCGCCTACGGCAGCCGGCTGGCACTGGTGGAAGGCGCACGCAAGACGCTGGACCTCCAGTACTACACGATCCATGCCGACGCCAGCACGGCGCGGCTGCTGCGCGCGGTGCGCGAGGCCGCCGAGCGCGGGGTCCGGGTGCGCATCCTGCTCGACGACTTCAACAGCACCGGGCGCGACGCGGTCGTGATGCGGATGGCGCTGGTGCCCAATGTCGAGATGCGGATGTTCAATCCGCTGGCGGGCGCACGCGCCTCGACGCTGGGCCGCTTCTTCAGCTCGATCGACGATGCGTCGCGCGTCCAGCAGCGCATGCACAACAAGTTGTTCATCGCCGACAACGTGCTGGCGGTGGCAGGGGGCCGCAACCTGGGCGACGCCTATTTCGGCAAGGACAACAAGGGCAACTTCATCGATCTCGACCTGCTGGTGGCGGGGCCGCTGGTGCAGGACCTGTCGCGCAGTTTCGACGCCTACTGGAACAACGAGCGCGCCTATCCCGTGCAGTCGCTGGTCACGCCCCGTGAGCTCGACCGGATCCGCGAGCAGGCGCGCGCCGAACGGGAGACCGAACGACAGCGCGTGGAAGCCCAGGCACAGACACAGACACAGACACAGACACTGGCAGCGGCACCGCCCGCAGGCGATCCGAGCGCGAAGGAAGGGACGGCGGCCGCAGACGCCCGCGCGCCGGCCTGGGACGAGAAACCCATGGACCTGCGCAGTGCCGACTTCGTCTGGGCCCCGGCGGCGGTGCTGGCCGACAAGCCCGGCAAGATCCCGACCGACGGCGCCGGCCCCGACGCCGGCAAGGCGCCCGGCCTCACGGTGACCCGGCAAGGCGCACGCCCGCCCCGCCAGGCCGGGAAAAGCAGCAATTCGCTCGATGCCGCGGCCGGTGCGGCGGCCGACGGCGAGACCGTGGTCGACGGACTGCTGCAACTGATCGGGCTGGCCCGGATCGATCTGCTGATCATCTCGCCCTACTTCGTGCCGGGAGCCGACATGAAGCAGGCCTTCGCCGCGGCGCGGGCGCGCGGCGTGCGGATCCGGGTGCTGACCAATTCGCTGGCATCGAACGATGCGCCGGTGGCGCATGTGGGCTATGCGCGGCACCGCGACGAGTTGCTGGCGATGGGCGTGGAACTCTACGAACTGCGCAGCGAGCAGGCCGGGCTCGGCAGCGCCTTCGGCTCGGGCAGCGGCAGTGCCGTGGGCGAATCGCGCTCGATGCTGCATTCGAAGGTACTGGTGATCGACGGCCGGTTGCTGGTGGTCGGGTCGATGAACCTGGACCAGCGCTCGCAGTTGCAGAACACCGAGATCGCGGTGCTGGTGCGCAGCGACGCGCTGTCGGGGGTGGCCGGCCGCAAGATCGAGTCGGCGCTGCGCGAAGGCTCGTGGCGCGTGGAACGCAGCGAGGGCCGGCTGGTCTGGCACGCCCCCGAGGGCAGTGGCCTCGAGGACGCCACCGTCGAGCCCGACACCAGCGCCGGCCTGCGCCTGATGCTCAAGCTCCTCGGGCCGCTGGCGCCGGACGCGCTGCTGTAGCGGAGGCCGCGCTTCAGAGCTGGTCGCGCACGCGCGCGAACACCTTCCAGAAAGTCGCATCCTGGGCGGTCGCGAAATTGATCCGCATCAGCGTGGTGGGCGGCCGCCGGGCATGGAACAGCGAACCCGGCGCCAGCAGGTAGCCCTCGTCGAGCATGCGCTGGGTCAGCGCGTCGGTGTCGACGCCGGTGTCGACCCAGCCGAACAGGCCGGCCGGCTCCGAGGCCAGCGTGCAGCCGGCCGCCAGCGCGAGCTTGACAGTGCGCCCGCGGGCACCGTCGAGCCTGACGCGGATTCTTTCCGCATGCCGGCGCAACTGGCCCTGGTCGATGCACCAGGCCAGCGCGCGCTCGAACAATGCCGGCGAAGTCAGGGTCGCGAGCAGCTTGGTCTCGAGCAGGCGGCCGACCAGCGCCGGCGATGCCGCGAGGAAGCCGATGCGCCAGTTCGGCGCCAGGATCTTGGCGAAGCCGCCGACGTAGATGGTGCGCTGCAGGCCGTCGAGCGCGCAGAGCCGGGTCGCATGCTCGGGCGCCAGGTGGCTGTAGGTGTCGTCCTCGACGATGTGGAAGTCATGCCGGTTGGCGAGCTGCAGCACCCGGTGCGCGCTGCCCGGCGTCAGGCTGTAGCCGGTCGGGTTGTGCAGCACGCTCACGCTCACGAAGAGCTTGGGCTTGTGGGCCTCGCCGGCGGTGCAGTAGCGCTCCATCACTTCCAGGTCGGGGCCGTCGGCCTTGCGCGGCACCGGCAGGATGCGCATGCCCAGCGCCTCGAGCCGCGCGAACTCGATCGCCCAGCCCGGCTCCTCGACCATCACCGGATCGCCCGCGCGCAGGAGGGTGCGACTCACGATGTCGAGCGCGTGCGTGGCGCCGATGGTGGTCACGATCTGATCCGGCGCGGCCGGCACGCTGATGCCGGCCAGCTTGGTCGCCAGGCTTCGGCGCAGGCCGCCATCGCCCGCCGGCTCGCCGTACTGAAGCGACAGTTCCTGCAGCGCCTTGCTGCTGGTGACGCGCCGCACCGCCGCCGGCATGAAGGTCGACTCCAGCCAATCGGGAGGGAAGACGCCCATGCCCGGCTGCGGCTTGTCGCTCGGACGATGGAACATGCCGCGGATCAGCGCGCTGGCGTCGGCCGCCACCAGGGGCGCCGGCGCCTGGTCCGGCGCCGAGCGGGTGCTGGCAGCGTCCGGTCCGCCGCCGACCGCACCCGAATCGCGCACATAGAAGCCGCGCTGACGACGCGCCTCGACCAGGCCCTGTGCCAGCAGCTGGTCGTAGGCGGCGACCACGGTGTGCGGGCTCACGCCCTGCTGGCGGGCGCACTCGCGCACCGAAGGGAGCCGCGCGCCTGGCGGCAGCAAGCGGTTGCGGATGCGCTCGGCAAAACGGTCGGCGAGCTGCCCTGTCAGCGACTGGGCGGAGGTTCGGGTGAGCATGTCGCGTATTGTTCTGTGTCAATGCGTCGACCGATACAGACAGTTCTTATGTTCGATTATCTGTACCGGTACTGTAATGGTCATCAGTTTAAAGTGTGTCCCATGAACTGGCAAGAATTCACTGCGCTGCTGGTGTTGGCCACGGCGATGAGTTTTTCGCCGGGTCCCAACACCACCTTGTCGACTGCGCTCGCCGCCAACGGCGGCCTGCCGCGCGCCATGCGCTTCGTGTGGGCCGTTCCGGTCGGCTGGAGCCTGTTGCTCGCGTTGTGCGCGGCCGGCGTCGGCACGCTGGTGATGGCGGCGCCCTCGCTGCGCGGGGTCATCAAGGCGCTCGGCGTCGGCTACCTGCTGTGGCTGGCCTGGAAGCTCAGCGGCAGCGGCTCGCTGGGCCAGGCCGACAGCGCCAAGCTGCGGGTCGGCTTCAAGCAGGGCGTGATGCTGCAGTTCCTCAACATCAAGGCCTGGCTGCTGGCGCTGACGCTGGTCGCGGGCTGGATCGCCGGGCAGCCCGATGCGTTGCGGCGTTTCGCGATCGTCGCGCCGGTGATGCTGGTCTATGCCTTCACGAGCAACTTCGCCTACGCGCTGGCCGGTGCGCTGCTGCGCCACTGGCTGGCCCAGGGCCGCCGGCTGCTGTGGTTCAACCGCGCGATGGCGGCCGTGCTGGCGCTCACCGCCTGGTGGATGGTGGGCGCATGAAGATCAAGGAAGAAACCCTCGGCATGTGGCTCGGCGTGCTGGGCGTGGCCATCTTCGCGGTCACGCTGCCGATGACGCGGCTGGCCACCGGCACGCAGGCGGCGCCGCAGCTGTCGCCCTGGTTCGCGACACTGGGCCGGGCGGCGCTGGCGGGCGTGCTGTCGGTGGCGTTCCTGATCGCCACGCGCTCGCCGATGCCGCAGCGCCAGCACTGGCGGCCGCTCGGCATGGCGGTGCTCGGCAACGCCATCGGCTTCCCCTTGCTGCTGGCCTACGCGCTGCGCGTGGTCAGCGCCAGCCACGCCGCGGTGATCACCGCGCTGCTGCCCCTGGTCACCGCGGCCTGCGCGGCCTGGGTACTGCACCTGCGGGCGCGGCTTGGCTTCTGGCTCTGCGCCGTCGCCGGCAGTGCGCTGGTGGTCGCGTTCTCGTTGCTGCGGGCCGAGTCGCACGGCGGCGGCTTCGGCTTCGAATGGGCCGACGTGCTGCTGGTGGGCGCGGTCGCGGCGGCTTCGCTGGGCTACATCTATGGCGCCCAGGTGACGCCGGCGCTGGGCGCCGAGCGGGTGATCTGCTGGGTCTGCGTGATGGCATTGCCGGTGACGCTGCCGGGCACCCTGTGGCTGTGGCCCGAGCGGCCGATCGCGGCCTCGGCCTGGATCGGCTTCGTCTACGTCGGCGTGTTCTCGATGTGGATGGGCTTCTTCGCCTGGTACCGCGGCCTCGCCATGGGCGGCGCCCTGCGCGTCAGCCAGACCCAGCTGCTGCAGCCCTTCCTCTCGATCCTGGCGGCCGTTCCGCTGCTCGGCGAGCCGCTCGACGTGGTCACGCTCGGCTTCGCGGCGGCCGTGGTGGCCACCGTCGTCGCCGGCAAGAAGCTGTCACAACCGCGCACTCCACTGGTCGCCGCCGCGGCCTCCCGCTAACCTTCCGCACCTCAAGGAAAAACATGAACTGGAAACTCGCTGCCCGCGCCGAAAAGATGAATCCTTCGGTGCTCCGTGAAATCCTCAAGGTGACCGAGCGTCCCGGCATCATCAGCCTGGCCGGCGGCCTGCCTTCACCCAAGGCCTTCCCGATCAACGCCTTCGCCGAAGCCTGCGCCGAGGTGCTGCACAAGGATGGCCAGGCCGCGCTGCAGTACGGCGCGAGCGAAGGCTACGGCCCGCTGCGCGAAGCCGTGGCCGCGATGCTGCCCTGGCCCGTGGACCCGGCCCAGGTGCTGATCACCACCGGCTCGCAGCAGGGCCTGGACCTGGTCGCCAAGGTGCTGCTCGACCCCGGCAGCCGCGTGCTGGTCGAGACGCCGACCTACCTCGGCGCGCTGCAGGCCTTCTCGCCGATGGAGCCGGAGCCGGTGAGCGTCGCCAGCGACAGCGAAGGCGTGATCGTCGACGACCTGGTCGCCAAGGCCAAGGATGCGCGCTTCGTCTACCTGCTGCCCAACTTCCAGAATCCGACCGGCCGCACCATGCCCGAGGAGCGCCGTGCCGCGGTGTCCGCGGCCGCCGCCAAGGCGGGCCTGCCGATCGTCGAGGACAACCCCTACGGCGAGCTCTGGTTCGACAACGCGCCGGCACTGCCGCTCACGGCGCGCAACCCCGAAGGCTGCATCTACCTGGGCTCGTTCTCGAAGGTGCTGGCACCGGGCTTGCGCCTGGGCTTCATGGTGGCGCCCAAGGCGATCTTCCCGAAGCTGCTGCAGGCCAAGCAGGCGGCCGACCTGCATTCGCCGAGCTTCAACCAGCGCATGGTCCACGAGGTCATGAAGGACGGCTTCCTGTCGCGCCACGTGCCGACCATCCGGGCGCTCTACAAGCGCCAGTGCGAAGCCATGGTGGCGGCGCTGCAGCGCGAGATGAAGGGCCTCTCGGTCGAGTTCGTCAAGCCGGCCGGCGGCATGTTCCTCTGGGTGCGGCTGCCCGAGGGCATCGACACCGTGGTGCTGCTGCCCAAGGCGGTGGAGCGCGGCGTGGCCTTCGTGCCGGGCGCGCCCTTCTACGCCGGCCAGGGCGACCCGCGCACCCTGCGCCTGTCCTTCGTGACCGCCAGCGTCGACCAGATCGACACCGCGATCGCCGCACTGGCCGAGGTCGTGCGCGAACAACTCGCGCACCATGCGGCGGCCGAGGTGCAGCGGCAGCTGGCGGCCAGCCCCGCCTGACCCTTCCCGAGAAACGGCCCCGCAATGATCGACGGCAGCAGCTTCCTGCTCTTCCTGCTCGCGGTGCTGGCGCTGTTCGTCTCGCCCGGGCCCAACATGGCCTTCGTGCTCTCGCACGGCGTGTCGATGGGGCCGCGGGCCGGCTTCGCGGCCGGGCTCGGCATCGCGGCGGCGGACCTGGTGCACACGGTGTCCGCCGCGACCGGCGTCACGGCGCTGGTCGCGGCCTGGCCGCCCTCCTTCGACCTGCTGCGCTACGCCGGCGCGCTCTATCTGCTGTGGCTCGCCTGGCAGGCGCTGCGCGCAGGGGGTGCGCCATCGAAGCCGCAAGCGAATGCCACGCGCTTCGTGCGCGTGGTGCGCAACGCCTGGCTCAACAACCTCGTGAACCCGAAGGCGCTGCTGTTCTTCATGGTGTTCCTGCCGCAGTTCGTCGATCCGGCCCGCGGCAGCGTGCCGTTGCAACTGCTGCTGCTCGGCGTCAGCTTGTCGCTCGCCGGCCTGGTCTTCAACAGCTTGCTCGGCGCCTGCAGCGGGCAGGTCGGCCGCTGGCTGCAGCGGCGCGGCGCCGCCGGCTTCCAGCGCGGGCTGCTGGCTGCGATGATGGCGGGCCTGGCGCTGCGCCTTCTTTTGCTCGATCGCCCATCGAAGGGACTCTGACATGCTCAACATCTGGGGCCGGATCAGCTCCATCAACGTGCGCAAGGTGGTGTGGTGCGCGCAGGAACTCGGGCTCGACTTCCAGCGCACCGAAGCCGGTGGCCGCTTCGGCGTCGTGCAGACGCCCGAGTACCTGGCCATCAATCCGAATGCCATGGTGCCGGCCATCGACGACGGCGAAGGCCCGGACCGGGTCACGCTGTGGGAGTCGAACGTGATCGTGCGCTACCTGTGCGCCAAGCACTCGCCGGGCAAGCTCTACCCCGAGCCGCTGGCCGCGCGCTTCGATGCCGAGCGATGGATGGACTGGCAGCAGACCACGCTGAACGCGGTGAGCGGCGGCGCCTTCAGGCAATGGATCCGCACGCCGCCCGAACAACGCCAGCCCGAGCTGATCGCCTATTCGGTGCGCGCCACCGAGCCGCTGTTCGCGCTGCTCGACGCTCACCTCGCCAACCGCCCCTTCATGTGCGGCGACAACTTCACGATGGCCGACATCCCGGTCGGCTGCGAGGCGCACCGCTGGTTCGGACTGCCGCAAACCGAATACACGCGGCCCGTCTGGCCCCATGTCGAGCGCTGGTTCGCCGACTTGCGCACGCGCGCCGCAGCACGCGGCGTGCTCGACCTGGCCCTCGAATGACAACCATGATCTCCCGCCCCTTCAAGCAAGTCGACGTCTTCACCTCGACGCCCTATTTCGGCAATCCGCTCGCAGTCGTTCTCGACGGCAGCGGCATCGACGACGATGCCATGCAGCGCTTCGCCGCCTGGACCAACCTCTCCGAGACCACCTTCATCCTGCCTCCCACCGAGCCGAGTGCCGACTACCGCGTGCGCATCTTCACGCCCGGCGGCGAGCTGCCCTTCGCCGGCCACCCAACGCTGGGCAGCTGCCATGCCTGGCTGCAGGCCGGCGGCAAGCCCAAGGCGGCAAGCCACATCGTCCAGCAGAGCGCGGTGGGCCTGGTGCCGATCCGGCGCGAGGGCGAGCGCCTGGCCTTCGCCGCGCCGCCGGTGCGGCGCATCGCACCGAGCCCGACCCTGCTGGCCAAGGTCGCGGCGGCACTGGGGCTGAAAGCGCAGCAGATCATCACGGCACAGTTGCTCGACAACGGGCCCGCCTGGCTGGGCTTGCTGCTCGACGATGCCGACACGGTGCTCACGCTCAAGCCCGACCACCGCGCGCTGCGCGAGCTGGGGCAGAAGGTCGGCGTGGCGGGCCTGCCGTCGTCGGACGGTTCGCCGCTCCTGATCGCGCGCTCGAACCGCGAGGCGCGCGCCTTCGCGCGCTCGGAAGAAGCACCGGGCGACATCGAGGTGCGCGCCTTCGCGGCGCCGATCGGCGTCGAGGAAGACCCGGTCACCGGCAGCTTCAACGCCAGCCTGGCGCAATGGCTGATCGCCGACGGCCACCTGCCCGAGAGCTATGTGGCCGCGCAGGGCCAGACCCTGGGCCGCGCGGGCCGCGTGCACATCCGGCGCGATGCCGATGGGCAGGTGTGGGTGGGCGGGGATTCGGTGACCTGCGTGGACGGCAGCGTCCGGCTGTAGTCCGCGGCCCGGCCGAGTTAGGTCACAGAAAACGAACACCGTGACAGCACAGATCGACCACCTGGTGATAGCCGCCGCCACGCTCGAAGAGGGCGTACGCTGGTGCGAGGCGACATTCGGCATCTCGCCGGGGCCGGGCGGCAAGCATCCGTCGATGGGCACGCACAACCGCCTGTTCAAGATCGCGACGCCACGGTTTCCTGCCACCTATCTGGAGATCATCTCGATCGACCCCGACGCGGCAGCGCCGCCGACCCGCGCCGCTCACCGATGGTTCGACCTGGACGATGCACAACTCCAATCCATGCTGCGGCGCGAGGGGCCGCGGCTGATCCACTTCGTCGCCCGGGTGCCCGATGCCAGCGCCGCGGTGCAGTTGCTTCAGGGCCATCGCATCGATCGCGGCCAGGTGATCATGGCGTCGCGAGACACCCCGGCAGGGCGTCTCGCGTGGCGCATCACGGTGCGCGACGACGGGCAGCGCCTGTTCTACGGCGCGCTGCCGACACTGATCGAGTGGGGACCGGTCCACCCGACCGACAGCATGAGCGATTCGGGCGTGACGCTGCGCTCGCTGGAGCTCGCGCACCCGCGCGCCGCGGACCTGGGCGCCGCACTCGACAGCATCGGGCTCTCGGACGTGGCGCTGGTGGAGGGGCCACCCCTCGTGCGCGCGGTGCTCGACGCTCCGCGCGGTGTGGTCACGCTCGCATCCGGGGGCATTTGACAAAAAGCAGCGTATTCAGAAAGATGCGATCGAAGCGTAGTCCGGAAGCACTTGATCTGGATGTGTCGCGCTGCAGCCGTTTCGAGCCACAATCGCTTGCTAATTGATGCTCCAACGTCTCGGCCTCCCCTCCAGGCACACCCCCAGGGCGCCCCTTCCAACATGAAAATGCGCGTGATCATCGCGGACGACCATCCGATCATCGTGGCCGGCGTGCGGATGCTGCTCGAGAACCGGACCGACGTCGAGGTGGTCGCGGAGGCCGACACGCCCGACAAACTGCTGGCGGCGCTGCGCGCCACGCCCTGCGATCTGCTGATCACCGACTTCTCGATGCCGGGCGGACAGGCCGCCGACGGCCTCGCCCTGCTGCAGCGCATCCGGCGCGACCATCCCGCTGTGCCGGTCGTCGTGCTGACGATGGTCGCCAATGTCGGCGTGCACGGCACCATCCTGGAGTCGGGCGTGCGCGGCCTGGTCGACAAGGCGTCGGGCATGACGGAGATTTCTCTCGCGATCCAGGCCGTGAGCCAGGGACGCGACTACATCAGCGCCAGCTTCAGGCAGGGCCTGCTTGAAAGCAGCTTCGATGCGGGAAGCCCGGCCCGGCTCTCACCGCGCGAGCTCGAGGTGATCCGGCTTTTTTCGTCCGGCCTGTCGGTGACCGACATCGCCGATCGCCTGGCCCGCAGCGTCAAGACCGTCAGCCGGCAGAAGGCCGATGCAATGGCCAAGCTGGGTCTCAAGAACGACCTCGACATCTACGTCTACGCGCGCGAACACGGAATGGAATCCTGAGCCGGCCGCGCGCCCTCAGGCAGGAGCGCCATGCAGGCCGATGAAAGCGTCGGCGCGCGACAGCACCGACAGCAGCTCGGAGCGCGCCCCGGCGTTGAGCGCCGCGGCGGCCTCATCCAGCTCGGCGCCCTCGGCCGCCTCTAGCGATTCGACGGCCCGCATGGCCCCGACCGCCTTCGCTTCGTCGAGCTGGTGGCAGGCCGAACAGAGTCGATGGGCCAATTGGCGCAGGCGGACCCCATCGCGCGCCTSGGCGGCGGCGTCCATCGCCGCCAGATCCTGCGTGGTGGCGGTCACGAAGATGCGCAGCAACTGAGCGACCTTGGCGAGATCGCCGCCGCACAGTTCGGCAAGCGCCGGATAGTCCATAGCCGGCTCCGAACGGACGCCAGCAGGTTCGCCGGCCGGCGAAACCGGCCGGTCGAGCACGCCCTCGAGCGCATTTCGAAGATCCTGAAGTTGCAGCGGCTTGGACAAGTAGCCGTCCATGCCGAGCGCCAGGCAGCGTTCGGCCTCGCCCTGCAGGGCGTTGGCGGTCAATGCGACGATCGGCAGGCGCGGCAGGCCCAGCTTCGCCTCACGCGCACGCACCCGCTGGGCCAGGTCGTAACCGTCGAGGCGGGGCATGTGGCAGTCGGTCAGCAGCAGTGCATAGCGCGCGTCGGGTGCGACCAGCCGCTCCCAGGCCTCCTCGCCGTCCTCCGCGCAGTCGCACGCGAAGCCGAGCTTGGCGAGCTGCATCGTGATGACCTCGCGATTGAGTTGGTGGTCTTCGGCAAACAGCAGCCTGCGGCCCCGGCCGATCGGCGTGATTTCGGCGGTGCCACCGGACGCCGCGCGGCGGACCGGACGCAAGGTGGGCGCCGCATCGGCATCCGAGGTCCAGGCCTGCAGCGGCAGTGTCACGATGAAGCGGCTGCCACGCTTCGGTTCGCTCTCGCAGCGAACGCTGCCGCGCATCAGGTCGACCAGCTGCCGCACGATGGTCAGGCCGAGCCCGGTACCGCCGTAGCGCCGGGTGGTGGCGATGTCGGCCTGCTGGAAAGGTTCGAAAAGCGATTCGATGGCAGCCGGGTCGATGCCGATGCCGGTGTCCTCGACCGACAGCTGCAGCGACGCTTCGGAAGTCCGGCAGGCCTCGACCTTGATGCCACCCTCCTGGGTGAACTTGAGCGCGTTGCCGATGAGATTGGTCAGGATCTGCCGCAAGCGGACGGAATCGCCGACGATGAATTCGGGAATTCGCGGATCGACGTTGAACTGCAGGCCGATCGCCTTGCGCGCCGCGTCCGGCGCCAGCGTCGCGCAGACGTCCTCGACCAGTCCGCGCAAGGACAGCGGCCGGCTCTCGAGGTCCAGCTTGCGGGCCTCGATCTTGGAGAAGTCGAGGATGTCGTTGATGATCGTCAGCAGCGCGACCGACGACTCCCGGCTGCGCATCAGCATCGCACGCTGCTCGTCCGTGAGCGGCGTGTCGATCACCAAGTCGATCATGCCCAGCACACCGGTGAGCGGGGTGCGCACTTCGTGGCTCATCATGGCCAGGAACTGCCGCTTGGCGTCGAGGGCGGCGCGCGCTTCCTCGGCCTTGGTGGTCAGGTCGGCCTTGAGCGCCTCGTCGCGCGTGATGTCCTTGGCGATGCCGGTGAAGGTGACCAGTTTGATGTCGCTGTCCGCCTCGGCGCGGGTCGTCACGCTGCCACGCACGTCGAGCGTTCGCACCTCGCCATCGCGGCTTCGGATGCGGAACTGGTCCCGGTACGCGCCGTGCCCCTGCCGGTACGCCTGGCGCAGACCCCGCGCGGCCCGTTCGCGATCCTCCGGATGCAGCAGCTTGAGCAGATCGCGATAGCTGATGTCGGCTTGGTCGGCCTTGCGGAAAATCTCGCGGATCTTGGGATCGGCGGTGATGACGGTGTCGAGCAGGGCCATGCCGGCCGCGGAGGAATCCTTGTGCGTGCGGGTGACCGAGCGCCAGACGCCGAGTCCGCCGACGGTCAGGGCCAGCTCGAGGTTCGCCTGCGACTGCTCGAGCTCGGCGAGCACCCGCTCGGCCTGCAGCTTGGCCTCGCCCAGGGCCAGTTCGCCGAGGCGCCGCTCGGTGATGTCGCGGTTGACGCCGATCAGGAAGTCGTTGCCGTCGCGCGGGCGACTCGGCGAGGAAAAGCCCTCGACCCAGCGCACCGCGCCCGAATCGTCGATGACCCGGAACTCGTACGCGGCCACCTGCTTGAACTGCCGGGCATTCGCCAGGCGGGGCCCGAGCTCCCGCGCATCCTGCGGATGCACCCGGGCAAAGGCCGAGGGCTGGTCGTTCTCGCCGTCCTTCATGCCGAGGATCTGGCGCGCGCGCTCGTCGGCGTGCAGAGCGCCGGTGCTCAGGTTCCATTCCCAGGTCCCCATCCTCGCGGCCTCGAGCGCGATGCTCAGCCGCTCATGAGCGACTTCGAGCTCGCGCTGCAGCAGCTTCTGCTCCGTCACGTCGATCACCACCCCGACGACCCCTCGCAGCTTGCCGCGGCGATCATGGACCGGACGCTTGCTCGAGCGGAAACTGCGCGGCACACCGTCGACCTGGATTTCTTCGTCGTAGGTGTGCGCCTGGCCGGATGCCATGAGCTCCCGGTCCTGCGCAACGAAGCGGTCGTGCAATTGGACACCGAACAGGTCCCGGTCCGTCTTGCCGAGGGCCGCGGGTCCATCGATGTCGAAAGTTCGCTCGAATTCGGCGTTCATGACCTGGTAGCGGAAGGCCGTGTCCTTGAAGAACAGTCCGTGCGGCACGGCGTCGAGGATCGCATGCAACTGGTCGTCGCGGCGCTGCCGGTCGCGTACGCGCAGGTACTGCATGAGCGCCAGGACGACGATGCTGAGCGACATCAGCGCCATCCAGAACCAATGCAGTTCGATGGCCATGGGCTGGCCGAAGAAGTAGCTCGCGATGCCGAGCAGGCAAATCAATGCCATCGTGGCGGTGCCCGAATCGACGGTCCGCCACAACGCCCCACCCTTGATGACCATGAGACCTCCATCCCGATGCGGAAACCGCATGGGCGGAGACTAGTCGATCAACGGTCGAATCGCCAGTTGAGCGCCGGCGGCGCGCGATCGGCGAGCGGATCGAAAGGGGCGGCGAACGCATGGTTCGGACGGCGCCGACTTGTCGCGGGCGCGGGGTCAGTCGGGTTGGAGAAGACGCACGGCCACGGGTCGACGTGCCGGACGGTTTGCCGTGGGAACTCGCGCGAAGCCTGTCCGCGCAAGTGGCGACTGCCCGCTCCAAAGCATGTAGCCATCGCCGGGCTTGGCTTCCAGGGTCCAGCCGTTCGAGCCATCCAGTTGGAGCGCGACGCGGAGCTCGTCGATGGTGCAAGCCAGGTTGTCGATGCGGTGCCAATTGGCGCCGTGCTCGCCCGAGGGCAGCATGCGGGTCAACCAGCTCTTGGCGACCGGTCGACCTGCACTGAAGAAGAGCTCGAGCGCGACGTCGAAGTCGACCGAGTCGAGTTTCAGTTTCTCGTCGTCGAACGCGACGATCTTCTCGGTCGGATGGAAGGCATAGCGGTCCCACGCCAGCAGGCGGGGCGTGCTTGCGAACCCGAGGGAGTCGAGGAACGAGAGGATGACGCGATAGAGATCGCTGAAGAAGCGCGGCGCGGCCGCGAAGACGCCGGCCGCCTCGACTTGGCGGCGCACGGGACGCACGCGCTTGTGCATGGGTACGTGAAGCATGGGCACATCAGTGCCCATCGTGTCGAGCACGCATTCGACGACGCTCCGCCCCTGGCTGTCGATGTCGGGCGCATCGCCCAGCACCATCAGGTCGAGCGTCGAGGCGGCAGGACCCAGCGCCATGAGCTCATCGATGTGGGTGAACACCAGTGGCGAATGGCCGAGCGCGCGCAGGACGCGACGAATGTATTCGCGCGAACGGGGGGTGTAGGCGAGCACGCCGGCTCGCCGGGCGGCGGCGCGGCTCATGATGCGGTCGCCCGGCCGTCAGCGAGCAGGGGCGAGGCGCCGCAGTCTGCCGGGCTGCGCACGGGCAACACCGGCTCGGGCGCGTCGCGCCACCGCGAAGCGCTGCGGATCGGTGATCGACTCGGATTGAGGAACACCGAGTGCGTGCGGGCGAACTGCGCCCATTCGCCAAGATCGAAGATCTCGAGCGAGCCGCGCATGCCGAGGCCCACCAGTGCGGCCAGCGAATAGTCCTTCCAGGAGGCGTAGTGCGAGCGGGCCCTCACCGCCAGCATCCGCAGGAATTCCTCGGCACGCCACCTGGGCAGGTAGCCGATCGTGCAGGCCAGCCGGACCAGGTATGCCAGTTGCTGGATGTCCCAGGCCAGCACGCTGAGGTGGTCGTGCCGGAGCTCTTCGACCCGCGTGAGATGGGCTCGAAGCGCCATGAACCTGCAGGTGTCCTCGAGTGCCGCGTATTCGTTGGAATCGATCGGCGCGTCGACCATCCAGGCAGCGATCGCGCGCTTCTCGGCGGGCGACATGCGGCCCAGGCCCTCGATGCGGGACTGGATCACGCGACGGCAGTCTGCGTCGCTCTCGATGCCCCAGTGCTCGAGGAGAACCTGGCGGATGCGGCGCTCGGACAGGGCGCTGCCCAGCTGGTTGAAGTTGTCGCGCAGCAGCAAGGCGAAGTTGCCGCTGAGCAGATGGCCGAAGAGCTGTTCGGGCGAAACCGGCTCGGTGGGCTTGAACGCGATCGAGCGCGCCCAGGCCCGCCTCGAAGGACCGAGCCTGCCGCGCAGGAAGATCCACAGGACAAGACCCCAGATCGAGGCCGCGGCGATGAAGGCCGTCATGATGACTCCCTGGTGCGAGGTAACTCACGCATCTGCATCTGTTTGAATGACGCCGACATGGCGGCGATGGATTGGGGTCGGCTGCCCGGTCGATCCGGCGAGGCCGTCGGCGACAGGGAGTCGACTGGAATCGTACGGATCACTCGGATGCCGGACCATGAGAAAGATCCGAAAGAGGGGCCTGAAAAGGCGACTTAAGCACTACAGCCCAGACGCTTCGGCACAAAAAAAAGGGCTTCGCGCGCTGCGCGAAGCCCTTCTGTCCGAAGCCGGGGCATTCCACCCGCGCGAGAACGCGGGTGAAGCACGCCGGGTCTACCAGCGCACCCGCACCCCCACCGCCCCCTGGATCGACGCCTTGACCTCGGTGTCGCCGCCGGTGCTGAACAGGTGGCCGACTTCGCCATACAGGCTGGTGCTGCGGTTGAGCGCCAGCGTGAAGCCGCCCGCCAGCTCGATCGAGGTGTAGTCGCCGGCGGTGGCGATGTCGGTGAAGGCGGCCGGCCCGATGAAGCGGGCGATGGTGTTGCCGCCGGTGCCGTGGATCACGCCGACGCGGCCGTAGGGTTGAAGACGGCCGGCCGAGGTCGCGAAGTCGCCCTTGACGCGCACGCCGAGCCCCCCGGTCCAGCTGTCCAGGCTGCTCTGCTGCACGCGTGCGCCGGTGATGATCAGGTCATCGAGGCGGGCGTGGCTGTAGATCAGCTGCGCCTGCGGCTCGAGCGTCCAGCCGCCCCCCATGGCGAAGGCCTGGCCGATCTCGACCGCGGCCAGCCAGCTGCTGCCGTCGCCGGTGGTCTGGAGCCCGCCGAGCGGGCGCACGGTGTAGCGCTGCGAACCGTACTGCAGCACGGTATCGACATAGAAGCCGGTGGTGTTGGCGTAGGTGGCGTAGGCCGCCAGGTAGCGCGAGCGCAGGTCGTTGCTGCCGACCGCGCGCCAGATGCCGCTGGCAAAGCCGCTGACATCGGCGTCGCCGTCGATCACGCCGGCGTAGACGCCGGCGCGCCAGTCGCCCAGCGGGGACACATAGACATCGGTGCCGGCCTGGATCCCGCTCGCATGGCCCTGGCTGGACGGGTTCACCGTGCCGTCCTGGCGCACGTCGATGTCGGTGTAGATGGCCCGGGCCCAGGCGTGGCGGTCGGTCGTCAGCGCGCCGGCGACCGGCGTCAGGCTGGCGAGCGACTGGGCGCTGGCGTCGTCGTCGCCCGCGCGGCGATGCACGCTGCCGAGCATCGCCAGGTCGTTCTGGCGCAACTGGGCGGGCACGGCCGCGATCAGCGGAACCTCCGCACGGTAGGCCGTGACGGGCGCGGGTGCCGGCGGCAGCACGGCCGGGGCGGGCGCCGGCGCGGGAGATGCGGAAGGTGCGGGCGGGGCCGGCGGGGCCGGGGGGGCCGGCGA
>NZ_JBFUCJ010000126.1:0-19364 GCF_056405295.1 Variovorax sp. P1_H2
GTCGAGCGCAGCTGGCGCGACGCCGGGCCGCACTGGGCCGGCGTCATCATCAGCGCCTTCGGCGACCCGGGCATCGAGCGCGTGCGCGCTGCCTGCCGGGTGCCGGTGGTCGGCTTCGCCGAAGCCTCGATGCTGGAGGCCGGCGCGGCGGGCCGGCGCTTCGGCATCGCGACCGTGACGCCCGACCTGGTGCGCCCGATCGAAGGCCGCGCCCGCGCGCTCGGCCTGCTCGGCGCCTACGCCGGCACCCGGTTGACCGACGGCGATCCGCGCGAACTCGCCGCCGATCCGCAGGCCCTGGAAGAGGCCCTCGCGCAGGCGGTGCGGCGCTGCATCGACGATGACGGCGCCGAGGCCGTGATCATCGGCGGCGGCCCGTTGGGGCGGGCGGCGATCGGGCTTCAGCGGCGCTTCGCGTTGCCTGTCATCGCGCCGATTCCGGCCGCGATGCGGCTGCTGCTGTCGCGCCTGGACGGTGATCGAGCCGCTACTGCCGCGTCAACCCGAGCTTGCGGATGATGCTGCCCCACTGCTGATAGGTCGAGTGCGTGAGTTCGTCGAGCTGCTGCGGCGTCGACGCCTCCGCCTCATAGGCACCCTGGCGAAAGAAGTCGCGCGTGGCCGGCATCGCCAGCACCTGCGCGATCGCGCCATTGAGCTTGGCGACGACCGGGGCCTGCATGCGTGCCGGGCCATAGAAGCCGAGCCAGCTCGGCATGTCGAGGCCGCTCACGCCTTGCTCCGACATCGTCGGCACGTCGGGCAGCATCGGGCTGCGGCGGGGAGCGGCCACGGCCAGCATGCGGACCTTGCCGGTCGCCGTGTTCGCGATGGCGTTCGGCGCGGCGTCGAAGTAATACTGCACGCGGCCTGCCAGGAAATCCTTGGCTGCGTCGGTGCCTCCCTTGTAGGGGACATGGACCACGTCGAGCCCGGCCTTGCGGGCAAAGGCTTCGCCGTAGATGTGCGACGAAGTGCCCGTGCCGAAGGAGGCATAGCTCATCGTGCCCGGATGGGCCTGGATGTACGCGATCAGTTCCGGCACCGTCTTCGCCGGCACGCTCGCGTGAACCGTGAGCACCAGAGGACCCCGCGCGCCGAGCGAGATCGGTGTCAGGTCCTTGAACGGGTCGTAGCGCACCTGCGCCAAGGTCTGCGGGTTCTGCGCCACGACCGAGGAGGGCGCGTACATGATCGTGTAGCCGTCGGGCGCGGATCGGATGACCTCCTCGGTCGCCAGAATGAAGCTGGCGCCGGGGCGGTTTTCGACGATCACCGGCGTCTGCAGCACCTCGCCGAGCTTGATGGCCACGAAGCGCGCCTGCGCATCCGATGCGCCACCGGCGGCCAGGCCCAGGATGATCCGGATCGGGCGGCCGTTCTCCGGAAACGGCGCCGGCGCGGCCGATGCCTGCGTGGCGAACAGCGGGGCCAGAGCCAGGACCCACAGGCCGAGTGCGCGGCGGCGGTCGATGCGAAGAGGATGCGAGCTCATTCCTTGGCCAATCCCACTTGTTTCACCATCGCGCCCCAGCGGTCGTAGGTCGACCGCGTGATGCGCGCAAATTCATCCGCTGAACTGCCGCCGGCTTCGTAGCCGCCATTGCGATAGAACTCTCGCACCGAAGGCATCGCCAGTACCTGGCCGAGCGCTTCGTTGAGGCGTGCCAGCACCGGCGCCGGCATGTTCGCCGGGCCGTAGAAGCCGAGCCAGCTCGGCAGGTCCAGGCCTTCGACGCCCTGCTCGGCGAAGGTCGGGACGTCCGGCAAGGCGGGGATGCGCACGGCCGAGGCCACGGCGAGGATCCTGACCTTGCCGGAGCCGACCGTGATGATGGCGGAAGAGGCCGAATCGAACATGTACTGGACGCGGCCGCCGATCAGGTCCTTGGCGGCATCCGAGCCGCCCTTGTAGGGGATGTGCACCGCGTCGATGCCGGTCTTCCTGACGAAGGCCTCGCCATAGATGTGCGAGGAGGTGCCCGTACCGAAGGATGCGTAGCTGACCGCGCCCGGATGCGCCTTCACGTAGCGGACGAGGTCGCCGACCGACTTCGCGGGCACGCTGTTGTTCACCGTCAGCACCAGGGGCCCGCGGCCGCCCATCGAAATGGCGGTGAAGTCCTTGAAGGGGTCATAGGGAACCTGGGACAGCGTGTGCGGGTTCTGGGCCATGGTCGACGAGGGCGCGTACATCAGGGTGTAGCCGTCCGCCGGTGCGCGCGCGACTTCGCTCGCCGCCAGCATGGTGCTGGCGCCGGGACGGTTGTCGACGATCACGGGGGTCCCCAGCACCTCGCCGAGCTTCTGGGCCACGATGCGCGCCTGTGCGTCGGTGCCGCCGCCGGCGGTGAAGCCGACGACGATGCGGATCGGCTTGCCGTTGGCGGGGAAGTCCTGCGCGCCGGCCCAGGGCGCGAGCGTCAGCAGCGTGCTGCCCAGCAGGAAATTGAATCGCCGCCGCGAGCTTCGCGCCGCCTGCCGGTAGATGTCCATCTTGCCTCATTCGTTGTTAAATGGATTGTCAAACCACAAACAATACAAAATACCTCGGGATTACCCGCGTTCTATCGGCGCAAGACTAAATAAAATGGACAGCAAGATCAAAATAATAGAGTCCTGCCAGCTCCTGACCAAAGATATGAAAACCATCGTCCGCACCGACGAGCGCATCCTCAGCTCCGACATCTTCGATCGCGAGGGTCGCGTGGCGCGGCCCGACCACGGGGTCTGGTCCGAGCCGGGCCGCGACATTCCCGTCTATCACCGGTGCGGCGTGCTGGTGGTCGGCGGCGGCCCGTCGGGCACCGCGGCGGCGGCGTCGGCGGCGCGGGCCGGCGCCGACGTGGCCTTGCTGGAGCGCTACAACCACCTGGGTGGGCTGTCCACCGGCGGTCTCGTGATCTGGATCGATCGCATGACCGACTGGGAGGGCCAGCTCGTGATTCGCGGCTTTGCCGAGGAGCTGTTCGACCGGCTTCCCGCCGACGCGGTGGCCGGACCGGCGCGCGAAGACTGGGGTTCGCAGGATCCGGCCGAGGCCGGCCACTGGGCGCAGCGCACCGCGGCCTACCATGGCATCGTCACGTGGTCGCCGACCATCGATCCCGAGCGCCTCAAGCTGCTGTCGCAGGAGATCGTGCTGGAGCGCAAGGTCAAGCTCATCTACCACTCGTGGGCCGCCGTGCCGATCGTGCAGGACGGCGCCGTCAAGGGCGTGGTGTTCGAGAGCAAGGAGGGGCGCATGGCGATCATGGCCGATGTGGTGGTCGACGCCACCGGCGACGGCGATCTGTTCGCGCGCGCCGGCGCCGCCTTCGTCAACGACATCGAGGAGGCGGACGTGCACCATTGCATGAACACCTCGTGGCTGTTCGGCGGCGTCGACATGGGCCGCTGGATCGACTTCAAGGCCGGCCGCCCCGAAGCGTTCAGCGCCTTCATGGCGCGCGGCCGCGAGCAGCTGGGCCTGTTCGAGCGACCCTTCGTCTCCTGGCGCAATGACGTCGCCTTGTTCATGGGGCCGCGCCAGTCGGGCTATTCGGCGCTCGACGTCGACGATCTCACCGCGGTGGAGGTGCGCTCGCACCGTGCGATGGCCGCGCACCTCGACTTCTTCCGCGCGCATGCGCCCGGCTTCGAGGACGCCTATCTGATGCTGAGCGCCCCGCAGATCGGCGTTCGCCATGCGCGGCGCCTCAGCGGCGTGGGCGCGGTGCTGCGCAGCCAATGGCCCGAAGGCCGGGCGCTGGCCGACGAGATCGGCGTGTCCCCGGCCGTATCGCCCAAGTTTCCGAACATCTCGATTCCCTACGGTGCCCTGGTCCCGGAGCAGCTCGACGGCTTGCTGGCCTGCGGCCGTCACATCTCGTGCGACCGCAACTCGCACGGCTTCATGCGCGAGATTCCGCAATGCTGGATCACCGGACAGGCGGCGGGCACGGCGGCGGCGCTGGCCTCGCAGGGGCGAATCGAGCCGAGGGCGGTCGATGTGAACGCGCTGCAGTCTTCGCTGCGGGTCCAGGGCGTCTACCTGCGAGCCGGTGCTGCCGGCGCTGGGTCGGCGGCCGCGCAGCCGCTCGAAGCGGCGAACAACTGAGCCGCGGACGATGAACGCGACGCTCGAACCCTCGCCGGCAGGCCCTACATTGCCGGAACTCCAACAGGATTCCCTCATGGCCGCCGACAACAACCCGATCTCTCCTCCCTCCGACGCCATCGCCGATGCGCGCGCGGATCGCTCCGACACCGTGAGTGCGCTCGAACGCGGCATCTCGGTGCTGCGCAGCTTCACCGAAGACCGGCCGCTGCTGAGCCATGCCGAACTCGCGCGCATCACCGGCATTCCGAGGCCGACGGTCAACCGCCTGGTCGCGACGCTGGTGACGATGGGCATGCTCAAGACCGCGCCGGCCGGCGATCGCCTGGCGCTCGGGCCGGGCGTGGTCTCGCTGTCACGCGTCTTCCTCGGCAGCCTCGATGTCCGTGCCATCGCGCGGCCGGTGATGCAAGGCCTGGCAGAAGAAAGCGGCGCATCGGTCTATCTTGCCGTGCGCGACGGGATGGAGATGGTGCTGATCGAAGCCT
Source organism: Variovorax sp. P1_H2 (assembly GCF_056405295.1). Lineage (NCBI taxonomy): Bacteria > Pseudomonadati > Pseudomonadota > Betaproteobacteria > Burkholderiales > Comamonadaceae > Variovorax > Variovorax sp. P1_H2. Next base: position 4,588 of record NZ_JBFUCJ010000126.1, read on the forward strand.
GCCGCCCCCGCTCGACCATGCTGTCGGCCCGGCTCGACGTCGGATCGCGCGCGCCGCTGCCCAATTCGGCGCTGGGCCGCGCCTACCTTTCGGCGCTCGACGACGGCACGCGCGTGCAGCTCTTCGATTCGATGCGCCTGATGCGCGGTCCCGAATGGGACAGTCTTGCGCCGGCCATGCTGCGCGCGATCGACGAGGCCCAGCGCCTCGGCTATTGCCTGTCGCTCGGCGAATTCCATCGCGAGATCAATTCGGTGTCCGTGCCGCTCGTCGGGCCGGGCAATGAAATCATGGCCTTGAACGCGGGCGGAGCGGGCTTCGTATTCCCCGAGGAACGCCTGCGCGACGAACTCGCGCCACGCCTGCGCGCGGTGGCCGAGCGGATCGCCGTCGACATCGGCGGCCATGTGCCGGGCTCGCGCATGCGCGAGCGCTGAGCTTCTTTTTTCGAACCCCCTCCAGCGAGACCCCAGGCGATGCAGCTGACCGACGAAGAAAAGGCGATGCGAGACGGCCGTGACGGCGCCGCGGTGCAGAAGGCGATGGACCTGCTCGCGCGCTACGGCGAAGCCCTGGGCGCCGAGCGGCTCGTGGAGACGCGCAATGTCTGCGCCACCATCACGTCGACGACGCCGTTCCAGCGCGACTTCGCCTTGAAGCAGGGCGGCATGGACGCGGTGTTTTCCGAGTTCAGCCTGGACAGCCAGGAGGTGGTGCCGATTCCGAAGTTCAAGGTCTTCACCAGTCATCTGCAGCTCGGCTTCGATCCGGGGCAGCCCGAGCGCATGGGCGTCGGCGAGGACATCGTGCGCTTCTACGAAAAGAGCGAGCGCCACGCGGCCGGACTCGGCGCCCAGATCATGAACACCTGCACGCCCTACCAGGTCGGCAACATCCCGACCCGCGGCGAACACTGCGCCTGGATGGAGTCGTCGGCGGTGATCTACTGCAACTCGGTGCTCGGCGCGCGCACCAATGCCGAAGGCCGCGAGAGCACCGGCGCCGCGATGCTTACGGGCCGCATCCCGTACTGGGGCTACCACCTCGACGAGAACCGGCTCGGGACGCACGTCGTCGAACTCGACATCGAGATCGAGTCGGTGCAGGACTGGGGGCTGCTGGGCTACTTCATCGGCGAGCAGGTGCAGGACCGGGTTCCGGTGATCCACAGCCGACGCGGCATCGGCCGGGTGCCGAATCTGCCTCGGCTCAAGCACTTCGGCGCCGCGGCCTCGTCGTCGGGCGGCGTCGAGATGGTCCACGTGGTCGGCGTGACGCCGGAAGCGCTCAGCCTCGAGCACGCCCTGGGCGGCCGCAAGCCGGTGCAGGTGCTGCACTATGGCGAGGCCGAGCGCCGCGCCACCTACGAAACCATCAACGCCACCGCCCGCAGCGCGGAGATCCAGTACGTGATGCTCGGCTGCCCGCACTACACGATCGAGCAGATCTGGGAGGCGGCGCAACTGATCGAGGGGCGCAAGGTGCACCCCGATTGCGAGCTGTGGATCTTCACGCCGCGCGCCATCAAGTCGCTGGCCGATCGCAACGGCTACACGAAGATCATCGAGGATGCGGGAGGCATCCTCATGACCGACAGCTGCTCGGCGATGAGCCGGGCGGTACCCAAGGGCACGCAGACCGTGGCCCTGGATTCGGCCAAGCAGGCGCACTACCTGCCCGCCATTCTCGGCGTGCAGGCCTGGTTCGGCAGCACGGCCGAATGCATCGATGCGGCCTGCACGGGCCGCTGGAACGGGAGCCTCGCATGAGCGCAGCGCCGGGCCGCTCCCAAGCAAGCTCGCACCGCAGTGCGAAGCACGAAGGTACTCCAGTGAGCGCAGCGCCGGGCCGCTCCCAAGCAAGCTCGCACCGCAGTGCGAAGCACGAAGGTACTCCAGTGAGCGCACAGAGACTGGACACGCGCCAGAGCGGCCCGTCCCTGGTGATCCGGGGGCGCAAGGTGGTCGGTGGCATCGCCGAGGGCGAGGCGCTGGTCACGCGGGACCAGATTTCGGGTTGGGGCGGCATCGATCCGCGCACCGGTACGGTCATCGAGACGCGGCATTCGCTGCGCGGCCAGAGTTTCGCGGGCAAGGTGCTGGTGTTCCCGGGGGCCAAGGGATCATCGGGCTGGTCGGCGATGTTCCATGTGGCGCGGCTCATGAACACGGTGCCGGCGGCATTCCTGTTCAACGAGATGACGACCAAGGTGGCGCTCGGCGCGGTGGTCGCGCACTCGCCGTCGATGACCGACTTCGATCGCGACCCGCTCGAATGCATCGAGACCGGAGACTGGGTGCGCGTGGATGCCGACCGCGGCGTCGTCGAAGTCACGAAGAAGAACAGTCGCAACCAGGAGGCCGCACCATGACACGTCCGCTGCGCAGCAATTTCCCGCGTGGTTCCTATCTCTGGTCGGTGCGCAATGCCCACTGGCGCGCGCTCGGCATCCCCGAGGAAGACTGCGAGAAACCCAAGATCGCGGTCGTCAACAGCTCCTCGGAGCTCGCCGCCTGCTTCAGTCATCTGGACCAGGTTGCCGTGCAGGTCAAGGAGGCGATCCGCGCCGCGGGCGGGGTTCCCTTCGAGATCCGCACCGCCGCGCCGAGCGACTTCATCACCGGCGCCGGGGCCCGCGGCGCCTACATGCTGGCGGCACGGGACCTGGTGACCAACGACATCGAAGTCGCGGTCGAGGGCGCGCAACTCGACGGCATGGTCTGCCTCACCTCGTGCGACAAGACGGTGCCGGGGCAGTTGATGGCGGCCGCCCGGCTGAACATCCCGACGCTGCTGGTGCCTTGCGGCTACCAGCCGAGCGGTGAGTTTCGGGGCCGCCACATGGACATCGAGGAGGTCTTCATCGGTGCGATGCATGCCGTCACCGGCACGCTGCCGGTGGGCGAGCTGATCGAAATGAGCCGCGAAGCGATTCGCGGCCCGGGCGTGTGCTCCGGCCTCGGAACGGCCAACACGATGCACATCGTTTGCGAGGCGCTCGGCCTGGCGTTGCCGGGAAGCGCACCGGTCGCGGCGCTGAGTCCGAAGATGGTGGCCGATGCGCGTGCGGCCGGGGCTCGCATCGTGCAGATGGTGTGGGACGACCTGAAGCCGCGCGACATCCTCACGCCCGGCGCCTTCGCGAACGCCGTGCGGGCGGTGCTCGCGATCGGCGGTTCGCTCAACTCGGCCAAGCACCTGCAGGCCGTGGCCACCGAAGGCGCGTGCGGCGTGGATGTGTACGGCCTGTTCGAGCGGCTCGGCCCGCAGACACCGGTGCTCGCCGGCGTGCGTCCGATCGGCGAGCACAGCATCGAGGCGTTCGAGGCGGCCGGCGGCTGCCGGGCCCTGATGAAGCAGCTCGAGCCACTGCTCGACACCGGCGCGCGCACGGTCAGCGGCGACACCGTCGCGGGCAACCTGCGCGGCGTCGAGGTGGCGAACCCCGAGCTCATCCGGGCGATCGCCCGGCCGGTCGCATCGCGGCCCGCGATCATCCTGCTGCGCGGCAACCTGGCACCCGAGTCGGGCCTGATCAAGACCGGCATCGTCGAGCGCAAGCTGCGCCGCTTCAGCGGTCCGGCGCTGTGCTTCTGGAGTTCCGACGAGGCGATTGCGGCGCTGAAGCAAGGCCGCATCCATGCCGGCCAGGTGGTGGTGATGCGCGGCGCCGGTGCCTGCGGCGGCCCTGCGATGGGCGGAGGCGCCTCGCGCGTCGTCTTTGCGATCGACGGTGCCGGCCTGGGCGACGACGTCGCGCTCCTGACCGACGGCCACCTCTCGGGCCTGGTGTGCAAGGGCCTGGTGGTCGCCGAAGTCTCGCCCGAGGCAGCGCTCGGCGGACCCTTGGGATTGCTCGAGGACGGCGACATCGTCACCATCGATCTCGACGCCCGCCGCCTCGATGTGGCACTCGACGAGGCGCAGTTGCAGGCGCGCCGTGCGGCCTGGCGCCCGCCGCCGCCGATGCATCACACCGGCTGGCTGCAGCAGTACCGGCGCAACGTCGGTCCGCTGTCGCAGGGCGCCGTGCTCGTGCAAGCGCAAGCGCAAGAATCCGTGCCGCCCGGCTAGGCCGGCGCCGGGCCGCCCCAAGGCGGTCTGGGCCCTCTCGGGGGGCAGCGAGTACACGAAGTGACGAGCGTGGGGACTTCTCAGGAGACAAAGATGCAACGCAGAACGATTCTTCGGTGGGCTTCGCCCATCGCCGCAGCGCTCGCGCTGCCCCACGGCGCGAGCTGGGGCGCGGAGGCCTTTCCCGACAAGCCGATCAAATTGATCGTGGGCTTCGCTCCCGGCGGCGGCGCCGACGCGATCACGCGGATCATGGCCGAAGGCTTGGCCCGGCAACTGGGCCAGCAGGTGGTGGTCGAGAACCGCCCGGGTGCCGATGGCGTGCTGGCGGCGCAAGCCGTGAGCGGCGCCCGGCCCGATGGCTACACGCTCTTGATGGGAACCAACACCGCGATGGTGGCGGCACCGACACTGCGGCCGAACCCGCCCTACGACCCCTTCAAGGCCTTTGCGCCGATCAGCAGCGCGGGCCAGTTCTCGATGTTCCTGGTGGTGCCGGCCTCCTTGCCGGTCAAGACCGTCGGCGATCTGCTGGCCATGGTCGCGGCCAGGCCCGGTGCCTACAACTCGGCGTCGAGCAACAGTGCCGCCGAGCTGGCGATGCTGCAACTGCTCGCCGGACGCAAGGTCGTGAACGCGCGCTACAAGGGCGACATGCAGGCGATGACGGATCTGCTGGGCGGACAGGTGCAGATGATGTTCACCACCGGAACGCTGGCGCCCGCCTTCGTGCGCGACGGACGTGTCCGTGCGCTCGTCACGCTGCAGCCGCAGCGAAGTGCGCTGCTGCCCGACGTGCCGAGCGCGGGCGAACTCGGACTCGGCAAGCTGACCATCACGCCCTGGGCCGGCTTCTTCGGGCCACCGGGGCTGCCGCTCGAGCGGGCAGAGAAGCTGTCGGCTGCGCTGCAGGAGACGATGAGAGATCCCGCCGTCCACGATCGATTGGTTCAGCAGGGCTTCGAGGCCTATGGCATGAGCCCGGCGAAGTTCGCCGAGTTCTTCCGCGCGCAGCACGACGCTTTCGTTGCGACGGTGCGTGAGCACGGCGTCAGCTTCGAGTAGGGCGCGTTCGCCCGGTTTCCGATCAGGGTCGGCGCTTGCGCAGCGGCGCCCTGCTGCGTTCGTTGTTGAGACTGACGAACTTGCGCAACAGGCGCAGCAGTTCGGTGCTTTCCGTCTCGGTCAGGCCTTCGAGGAGCGTGTCCTGCAGCGTTTGAATGGGCACCGAGAGATCCCGGATCAGGCTGCGCCCGTCGTCCGTCAGATGCAGGCTGCGCTGTCCTCGCAGGCCCACGTCCCGGGTGATCAGGCCTTTTGCCTCGAGCCGGGCGGCGATGTCCGCGCAGGACGAGGTGTCGATGGCGATCTCTTGCGCCACGCTCAACTGGTCGAGCCCCGGCCGCTGGCCCAGCAGCATCAGCACGGCGTACTGGATGGGAGTCACCTCGCGGCCGACGACGTCCAGAAAAACCGAAACGGAAATCTGGTGCGCCCGCCGTATGAGGTGACCCGGCTGGTCGTCGAGGTCGATGAGAGCGTGAGCGTCGGTGGAAGTCGACATGGGCGGGAAGAAGCAGGGGAAGAGGGCGCCGCCGCCTGCTGGCGGGTGCGGCGCCCGATTGTCCCATCTAGAGGTCGAGCACCAGCAGCGCGGAGCGCGAGCGCGAACAGCAGGGCGTGAACTGGTCGTTTGCCGCCTGTTCCTCGGGTGTGAGGTAAAGATCCTTGTGCTCGGGTTCGCCATCGAGCACCCGCGTGAGGCAGGTGCCGCACACGCCCTGTTCGCAGGAGACCTGGATCGCCACGCCGGCGTGTGCAAGCGCCTGGACGACGGTGCGGTCCGCCGGCACGTGGATGACGCGGCCAGAGCTGGCGAGCTTCACGTCGAATGCGCCGTCCGTCGCTGACGATGCGAGCACGGCGCCGAAGACCTCGAAGTGAAGACGGGACTCGGGCCACCCGGCGCTGCGCGCGCGAGCGAGGACCCAGTCGATGAATCCCTTCGGTCCGCAGACGTAGAGATGGGTGTCGGCCGGTGCAGCCCCGAGCACCTGATCGATGTCGAGCTTCTGTTCATCGATGCCGTCGTCGAAATGGAACCGAACCTGCGCAGCGAAGGCGGCAGCGGCGATGCGGCTGCGAAACGCCGCGCGCTCGGGGGATCTGCTGGAGTAGTGCATGTCGAACGAACGTCCGGCCGCAGCCAGCTGCTCGGCCATGCAGAGCAGGGGCGTGACGCCGATGCCACCGGCCAGCAGCAGGCTGTGCCGCGCTTCTTCGTGCAGCGCGAAATGATTCTTCGGCGCCGCGATCCGGAGCACGTCGCCCTCGTGGACCTGTTCGTGCATGGCGCGGGATCCCCCGCGCGAGGCGGGATCGCGCAGCACGCCGATCACGTAGCGATGGGTCTCGCTGGCGTCATTGCACAGGGAGTAGGGGCGCGTGATCCCGGTCGGCAGGCGAACGTCGATGTGCGAGCCCGCGGAGAAGGAGGGCAGGGCGTTGCCGTCCGCCGGCACCAGCTCGAAGGCGCAGATGTCGAGCGCCTCGGTCGTCTTGCGCGCCACGCGCACGCTCAATTCCGATGCGTCCATGGCGTCAGGCGCCCGCGGGGGCGGTGCCCACCGGCGCTTCCTGCGCAACGAGCCGCTCGATCACGCGCCGCGACTGGACACCGCCGGCGTCGATGTTCAACTTGAGCAGCGAGCGGGTCGGGTGAGCCAGCAGGTTGCGCTGCTGTCGTTCCAGCATCTCGAGGTCCTCGCCGAAGATCTTTCCCTGGCCTTCGCGGATGCTGGCGGTCAGTTCGGCGTCATTCGGCTTGAAGTTGCGCGCCATGCCCCAGAAGTACCAGATCGACGTGTCGGTCTCGGGCGTGATGAAGTCGACGACGATGCTCGATGCCTTGTGGGCCGGATCGGCGTCGTAGCCGCCCTTGCCGGCATGCGCCACGCCCACTTCGATCATCACGTGGCTGGGCGGCGTGAAGCGGCAGATCTGCCAGCGGTCGACCGGCACGTCGTCGGCCAGGCCGTTGCCCCGCAGGGCCATGCGCCAGAAGGGGGGCGCCGACACGTTCTGCATGTACCGGCTCGTGATCACCTCGTCCCCTTCCACGCGGGTTTGGGTGGGCGTCTCGTCGATCTCCTTCTGTCCGATGCTCGACGCGTGGACATAGGTCTCGTGCGTGAGGTCCATCAGGTTGTCGATCATCAGGCGGTAGTCGCACTGGATGTGATAGAGGCCGCCGCCATAGGCCCAGTCGGGACTCTCGGCCCATTCGAGGTGATGCAGCTTGGACGCATCCGCCTCGCTGGCCTGGCCCGGCCATATCCAGACGAAGCCGTAGCGCTCGATCAGCGGGAATTTCCGGATCGGTGGAAAGCCCCGCACGCGCTGGCCCGGCATCGCGAGCGTCTTGCCGTCGCAGCCCATTTCGAGTCCGTGATAGCCGCAGACCAGCTTGCCGTCGACGACGCGGCCCAGGGACAGGGGCGCGCCCCTGTGAGGGCAGAAGTCTTCCAGCGCGACCGCGCCTCCGGAGGCGTCGCGGTAGATGACCAGCCGCTCGTTGCAGAGGGTTCGGCCGAGCGGCGCATCGGTCACTTCGTCGCTGGAACAGGCGACGTACCAGGCATTTTTCGGAAACATCGTGGGAGAACTCCTTCAGGTTTCGAGGCAGGGCCAGGCAGGGATCAGTGAGCCGAGGCGGCCACTGCGGAAGGCGCGATGACGCGGCTGCGGCGAGACCGGCACCCGTGTCACGCTTCATCTCCTTCGACCCTGCCCGCCATCGGCCTGTTGTCGATCAGTACACTGATTGTGAGCGCGGCGTGGGATCCGGACGATAAGGGTTTACCCGTGAATGAGGATGGAATCAGGGTTTACGTCAGGGGCGTGAAAAACTTGCCTGTCTACAATATGGACATTAATCCACAATATGGACATGCGCAAAATGCCTATCGATGACTCGGACCCGAACCCGAAGACGCCGTACCAGTACCCGAACCCGCCGGATGCGCTGCCCGAGATCGTGGTGCCGAACGCGATCCCGACCGACGAGCGCCTGTGGGTGCCGCAGGCCGAGAACGTCTGGTTCCGTCCCCTGTGCCTGAACGCCAGCCAGGGCTACTGGATGAACCTGCTGCGGGTGCGCAAGTCGGGCGTGCTGAGCCGTCATCGGCATCCGCAGGCGGTGCATGGCTTCGTGCTCAAGGGCCGCTGGCGCTATCTCGAGCACGACTGGGAAGCCACCGAAGGCAGCTACGTGTTCGAGCCCCCGGGCGAGACGCACACGCTCTACGTGCCCGAGGACGTCGAGGAAATGATCACCTACTTCCAGGTCAACGGTGTCATGTACTACACCGACCCCTGGGGCAAGGGCATGGGCTACGAGGACGTCTTCACCAAGATCGACATGTGCCGCAAGCACTTCGAGGCGGTCGGGCTGGGCGCGGACTTCACCAAGCAGTTCATTCGATGAGCCCGGGCTACGGCCGCGCGGCCTACGACTTCGCCCCGGCCGTGGCGGTCGTCACGGGCGCCGCGAGCGGCATTGGTGCCGAGGTGGCCGCGCACCTGCGGCGCTGCGGCGCCCGCGTCGCCGCGTGGGACATGGCCGCCGTGGCCGACGGCGACGCTGCCTGGCGGGTCGACGTGACCGAGCTCGCCGGCCTCGAACAGGCCGCGCGAGAGGTCGTCGCGCGCTTCGGGCGCATCGATTTCGTGATCAACAGCGCGGGATTCGCCGGACCGACCGGGGCGACGGAAGCCTACGACCCGCGCATGTGGCAGCGCATCGTCGACGTCAACCTGGTCGGCACCTTCAACGTCTGCCGCGCCGTGCTGCCGCAGCTGCGCGCGGCGGGCGCGGGGCGCATCGTCAACGTCGCGTCGCTGGCCGGCAAGGAGGGCACGCCCAACGCGTCGGCCTACAGCGCGGCCAAGGCGGGCGTGCTGGCACTGACCAAATCGCTCGGAAAGGAACTGGCGACGACCGGCATCCTGGTCAATGCCATCGCACCGGCAGCGGTGCGCACGCCGATCCTGGCGCAGATGTCACCCGCGCACGTGCAGACCATGATCGACAAGAGTCCGATGCAACGCCTCGGCGAGAGCCATGAAGTGGCCGAGATGGTCGCCTGGCTGTGCTCGGGCTCGTGCAGCTTCAACACGGCGTCCGTGTTCGACCTCTCGGGCGGACGCGCGACCTACTGATTCACGTCGAATGGCGCTCCCGGCGCCCCCCGCATTTCTTACACCACAGGAGACATCCCCATGATTCGATTCGCCCAAAATCTGCGCCGACTCGCGGTGCTGGCCGTGCTGCCGGCCGCAGCAGCGCTCCCGGCCGGCCAGGCCTCGGCCCAGGCACGTGACTTCCCGAGCAAGCCGATCGAACTCGTCGTGCCCTTCCAGCCGGGCGGGGGCACCGACGCGCTGGCCCGGGCCTTCGCCGATGCCACCCGCAAGCACATGCCGCAGAGCGTCGTGATCGTCAACAAGCCCGGTGCCAGCGGCGCCATCGGCTGGCAGGACGTGATCAACGCCAAGCCGGACGGCTACCGCCTCGCGGTGGTCACCGTGGAGCTGACCACGCTGCCGCACATGGGACTGGCGAAGTTCAGCTACGAGGACCTCACGCCCATTGCCCGCCTCAACGCCGACCAGGCCGCGATCACCGTGCGCGCCGATGCGCCGTGGAACACCATCGAGGAGTTCCTTGCGGCGGCGAAGAAGGACAGCGGCAAGCTCAGCGTCGGCAATGCCGGCAACGGGTCGATCTGGCACCTGGCGGCCGCCGCGCTGGAAGACAAGACCAGCGTCAAGTTCAACCACACGCCGTTCCAGGGCGCCGGCCCCGCCGTGCTCGCGCTGCTGGGCGGCCACATCGACGCCGTGGCCGTGAGCCCGGCAGAGGTGACGACCTACGTGCAGGCCGGCAAGCTGAAGACGCTGGCCGTGATGGCCGAGCAGCGTGTGAAGGGCTTCGACAAGGTGCCGACGCTGAAGGAACGCAACATCGACCTGGTCATCGGCACCTGGCGCGGCATCGCGGCGCCGAAGAACACGCCGCCGGAGGTGATCGCCTACCTCAAGGAAGTGAGCCGGAAGGCGGCGGACGAGCCCGCCTTCCGCGAAGTGCTCGACAAGCAGAACCTGGGCTTCGCCTATGCCGACGACGTCGCCTTCAAGGCCACCATGGCCAGGGACAGCGCCTACTTCAAGACCTTGATGGGCAAGCTGGACATCAGGAACTGATCGCGCGCGACATGAGCTACCAGGCAGGAGTCTTCGAGGGCAAGCGGGCCCTGGTGTCCGGTGCCACGCAGGGCATCGGCGCCGTCATCGCCAACCATCTCGCCGCGCTCGGCGCCGAAGTGACGGCCATCGGACTGGGCAGCGGCGACGGCACGCTCGAAGCCGCGGTCGAGGTGAGGCAAGCCGACGTGACCTCGGCCGACAGCCTCGCGTCGGCATTGGCCGGCATCGCGCGGCTCGACATCGTTTTCAACTGCGCGGGCATCATCCAGCGCGGCGCCGAGCACGATCTCGAGGTGTTCCAGAGGGTGCTCGACGTCAACCTCACGGGCACCATGCGGGTGTGCACCATGACGCGCGAGCGCCTGAAGGCCAGTGGAGGCTGCATCGTCAACACGGCCTCCATGCTCAGCTTCTTCGGCGGCGGGCTGGTGCCCGGGTACGCGGCCAGCAAGGGCGGCGTGGCGCAGCTCACCAAGTCGCTGGCCATCACCTATGCGCCGGACGGCATCCGCGTGAATGCGGTGGCGCCGGGCTGGATCGCAACGCCGCTGACGAAGGCGCTGCGGGACGATCCCGCGCGCGCGGGTCCGATCCTGGCGCGCACGCCGCTGGCGCGCTGGGGTACGCCAGACGACGTGGCGCGCGCGGCGATGTTCCTGTGCACGCCCGCGGCCTCCTTCATGACGGGCGTGATCCTGCCGGTGGACGGTGGCTACATGGTGGCTTGAGAGGCCCCCACGCTCGTCACTTCGTGTACTTCGCTGCCCCCCGAGGGGGCGCAGGCCGCCTTGGGGCGGCCCGGCGGCGGCCTGGAGGCCCCCACGTTCGTCACTTCGTGTACTTCGCTGCCCCCCGAGGGGGCGCACGCCGCCTGGGGGCGGCCCGGCGGCGGCCTGGAGGCCCCCACGCTCGGCACTTCGTGTACTTCGCTGCCCCCGAGGGGGCGCAGGCCGCCTGGGGGCGGCCCGGCGGCGGCCTGGAGGCCCCCACGCTCGGCACTTCGTGTACTTCGCTGCCCCCGAGGGGGCGCAGGCCGCCTTGGGGCTCGAACGGCGTGTGGATAATGGCCCGGCTTCCACTCCGGTCGCTCTTCCGCCGTTCGCCCCATGCCCGCTGCCCGGTCTTCTTCCGTCACCCCATCGCCCGCCGGCACGCCGGTCCAGGCGCAAGTCGCCGGCACCGCATCGTTCTCCAAGTTCATGCGTGTGCTGCAACTGGTGGCGGATGCCGAGGACCCGGTGAACGTCGGCGCGCTGATGCGCGCGAGCGGCTATCCGCGGCCCACGGTGCACCGCATCGTTGCCGCATTGATCGCCGAGCGCCTGCTGGTCGAGAACGCGCGCAGCGGAACGCTGGCGCTGGGACCGCGGCTGATTCAACTGGCAAGCCGGAGCTGGGGCCGCTCCGAGCTGCGCCTGGCGGCCGTCGACGAACTCAAGCGCCTGCGCGACCTGACCGGCGAGACCGTGCACCTTGCGGTGCCCAACGGCACGACCATGGTCTACATCGAAAAGCTCGAGAGCCCGAGCGCGGTCCGCATGACCTCGCGCATCGGCACCAGCGTGTCGCTGCACGCCACGGCCGTGGGCAAGGCCTATCTGGCGGCGCTCGACGACAAGGCCTTGAAGGCGCTGGTCAAGGGCTTGCCGATGCCCCGCTACACGGCCAACACCGTGGTCGAGCCGGCGGCCCTGCGCGCCCAGATCCAGCAGACCCGGGAGCGCGGCTGGGCGGTCGACAACGAGGAGAACGAGGCGGGCATCTTCTGCTTCGGCGCCGCGATCCGCGGGGCGGCCGGCCTGCCGGTGGCTGCCATCAGTGTCAGCACGCTCGTGTTCCGACAGAAGGAAGACCCGGAGCAAGCGTATGTGGCGCCGCTGCTCGAGGCCTGCCGCGTGATCTCGGAGCGCATCGCGCAGACGCCCTCGCTGCTCGCGGGCGAGATTCTTTAGCGTATGAAGAGAATGGCTGCTTGTCGTTCGCCAGTCGCTTCTTGTTGAGGGCTTTCGGCGTTGAAGCGCTCGTCAGCCGATCGCGGCGGTCGCCTCGATCGGCCCACCCCGCCTCAAGGTGTTGTAGATCGGGCAGGTGCCCGTGAAGGCATCGACCAGCGATCGCGCGGTCGGCAGGTCGACGCCTTCGAGCGCGAAGGCCAGCCGGATGGCCGCGTAGCGCGTGCCGTCCTCGGGGTCGCGCTCGAAGGAAACCTCGACTTCGGCGTTCTTCAGCGGGAGCTCGCGCTCCCGCGCGGTCTTCTGCACCAATCCGAGTCCGCACGAGGCCAGTGAAGCCAGCAGCAGCTCGCCCGCCTGCACCGCATCGCCAGGACCACCGGCCGCCGCCTTCGCATCGGACACGAAGTGTTGCTGGCGCGCGCTCACGAGGAAGCGGCCGAAGGTGTCGAGGGCCCGCGCGCGCGGTCACGATCTCGCCGGCCACGACCGGGGCTTCGCGTTGCGCATCAAGCGGCGCGCTCATTGCGCAACCTTCGTGCTGCGCACTGCGGTGCGAGCTTGCTTGGGGTGCCCCTGCACGCCGGGCACGTCGATGTCGGGCAGCGCCGAGTCGAGCCGGTATTTCGAGAGGTCGACGTCGAGGTGATAGGACAGTGTCGACCACCCGGCGTGCGGGTCGACCAGCGCGCGCAGCGCGCGGTCCTTCTCGTCCGCGATCGCCTGCGTCTCCCCGACCGGCGGCGTCGCTGCAGGCAGCACCTTGAGCGAGTCCGGGTCGCGGCCGTGCGAACGCACGCGGTCCTTGATCACCTTGTAGAAGGCTTTGGCGCTGTCCAGCGAGTCGTGGCTCACGAAGATGGCGTCGGCCCATTGCGCCGCGAAGTCGCGGCCGCGGTCCGACGCGCCGGCCTGCAGGATCAGCGGGTAGCCCTGCGGCGGCCGCGAAACGTTCAACGGCCCCTTGACGCTGAACCACTCGCCCTCGTGGTCGACGTCGTGCACCTTGGCCGGATCGGCGAACAGCGGTGTCTTCCGGTCCTGCACCAGCGCGTCGTCCTGCCAGCTGTCCCACAGTTTGAAGATGATTTCGAGAAATTCGTCGGCCCGGTCGTAGCGCTTGTTGCGCGGCACCTGTTGTGGATATCTGAAAAGCGAGCAAGCCGCGTCCGTTCGGCCCCCGGGCTCCCGCAGCGTTGAATCCTGCGGCTGGCGTACTAGACTGAAAGTCCCCTTTTTCCTCCAGGAGACGCGCCATGGGCACCCCCACCGACATCGCCAAGCAGGGCTACGCCGCGTTCGCCAGCCGCAATATTCCGGCGCTCCTCGAACTCCTCGCCGATGACGTGGTGTGGCGCTTCCTCGGCAATCCGGCGACCGGAACGCCCTACGGCGGAACCTGCAAGGGCAAGCAGCAGGTGGCGAAGTTCTTCGAAACGCTGGCGAAGTCCGACGAGATCATCGAGTTCGAGCCGCGCGAATTCCTTGAAGGGCCCCAGCACGTGACGGTCCTCGGCCGCACGAAGGGCAGGGCGCTTCCGGACGGCAAGGTGCACGAGACCGAATGGGTCCAGGTCTTCACGTGGAAGGACGACAGCAAGATCAGCCGCTGGATCGGTACCGGGGACACGGCCGCCAGGGTCAACGCGACGTAGGCAGGACGCCGCCGGCAGCCATTTCATCCCTGCGCGCACTTGCCGGAGTTCCGCGCGCGGCACCCTATCCGGCACCCTATCGATCATCTTGCGCAGGTGCCGCCCTGCGCCCTTCTTCCAGACCCACATCGGGCCGGTCTTCGGTCGAAGGGGGCGGCTGTTCGGGTAATGTGGTGAACGCAGGACTCGTTGTGCCAAGGCTCTCTTCATTCATCGATAATCCATCTGTTGCATGGTCATTTTTAGGAATGCTTATCCATGAAGATTGATCTCGATGATGTCGATCGGCAATTGCTCAGCGCGCTGCAGCGCAATGCGCGGCAGACCACCGGCGAGCTGGCGCAGATGGCCGGCCTGTCGCAGTCGCCCTGCTGGCGCCGCATCAAGCGCATGGAGGAAGCCGGGTTGATCCAGGGCTACCACGCGCGCCTCAGCCGCAGCGCCCTGGGCTATGGCGTGGTGGCCTTCGTGAGCGTCAGCATCGACTTCCAGAACGAAGCCCGCTCGCTGGAGTTCGTGGAGGCGGTGCGCGCCATACCGGAGGTGGTGATGTTCCACGGCGTCACGGGGCTCGCGGACTTCCTGCTCATGGTGGTGGCCGAGGACCTCGAAGACTTCTCGCAGCTGCTGCAGCGCAAGCTGCACCGCCTGCCCGGCGTCAAGCAGGTCCAGAGCAGTCTCTCCCTGCAAGAGTTCAAGCGCTTCGACGATCTGCCCCTGCCGGCGCCGACCGGCAAGCGCCTCCGAGGCGATTCCGCGCCTGCGGCGGGCTCGCCGGGCGGCGCCTGAGGCGCGCCGATCGACGCTACCCGCCGCCGCGCCGCCGCGC
>NZ_JBFUCJ010000127.1:0-19340 GCF_056405295.1 Variovorax sp. P1_H2
CTCCTGCGGCGGCGCTGGCGGCGCCGGGCCCCGCGCCCGCGCCGTGCGCGGACGGCTGGTGGTCGTGGTGGTGCCACCCAGGCTGCGCTTGGTTTCGACCTCGGTCGCCGGCGCTTCCTCTTCCGCCGGCTGCCCGGGCTTCTTGACCAGGTACTGCAGGTTCAGCTTGCCCGTCGGATCGATGATCACGCGGGCGAAGAAGTCGGTCAGCGAGGTCTCGCCCACATCGACCGCGAGCGGCGCGCCCGGCACCATGTTCACCTGCAGGCCGCGCAGGCCCAGTGTTTTCCAGCTCAGCAGCTGCCGGTTGCTCGACAGGCCCGGGGCCTGGGTCAGCACCCCGCTGTTGGCGCGGAAATCATCCACCGCGGTGTCGCCAGCCAGCCGCACGCTGAGGCCGGCGGGCAGGGTCGCGACCTTGACCGTGCCCCGGTAGCTGGCGAAGGCGCGGCGTATGTCTATATTGAGCGCGTCCGCGTAGTAGGCCTTGAAGGCATGGGCCGGCAGCGATGCCACCAGCAGCCGCCCTTCGGCCGCGATCGGCTGCAGCACCAGGTTGCCGTCGTACTCGAAGCGCCCCGCCTCCGCGCGACCGGCCGCGATGCGCCCGGACAGCTTGAGCGGAGAGACCGTGGCTGTGTTCGGCGTCAGCTTCTGGGCATTCACCTGGAGCGCGTTGATCTCGAAGGCCACCGGCGTGGCGCCGGCGTTGTCGGCATAGGACAGGGTGCCGTTGTCGACCGCCACCTTGGCGATGGCCAGTTGCCACGGCCGGGTGTTGGCGCCCGCCGGCGCGCCTTCGGCCGCCTTCGGGTCCTTCGGCGCCGCGACCTTGGCGGCCTCGGTCGCACCCGGGCTGCCGCCCGCCGGTACCTTGAGCCAGCGCTCGAACATCCAGCGCTTCTCGTTGTCGCGCTCGATCGAGACCTTCGGATTGGAGGCGGTGAACGAGGCGATCGTGAGCGTGTGCTTGGTCATGTCGGCTTCGGCGTCGACCAGCTCGAAGCGGCCGACGCTGGCCAGCGCGGTCTTTTCCTTGGTCAGCGCAAGCCCCTCGGCGATCACGCTGCGCGCCTTGAGCCTGAGGTCGGGGTTGCTCCACTCGACGTCGACCTTGCCGCTCAGCTTGCCGTCGAGCGAAGGCTCGAGGCTCTGGGCCAGGTACGGCGCGGCCAGCGACAGCGGCAGCGCCTCCAGTTCGGCGGCGACCGAAGCCCGCTTGTCGGTGGCTTCGCCGCTGAACTTGAGCGCCGCGCCGCCGACCGAGGTCGATCCGCTGAAGGTGGCCGGCTTCTCCATGGGCCAGGTCGCGCCCTGGGCCTCGATCGCCAGCTGCTTGACGTCGATGGCGGCGGCGGGCTGGGTGGTCTGGTCGCGCCAGCCGATGCGCCCCTCCTTCAGGGCCACCTTGTCGACCTGGATCCGCCAGGCCGGTGGCGGGTCGGCCTTGGCGGCGCCGTCGGCCGCCGGGGCCGGGGCCGATGCCGCCTTCTCGGTCTCGCCGGTGGCACGATCGGTCGCCAGCAGATTGAGGCGCCCGGCCGCGTCGCGCGCCACGACCAGTTCGGGTCCGGCCAGCGCCACCTCGCCCAGGTGCGCCATGCGTTCCAGCGGCCTGACGTCGGCCAGCGCGATCCTGAGCGAATCGAAGCCGAGCAGGTCGCGCCCCTTCGAATCCGCGATCTTGACGCCATTGGCCGCGACGCTGCCGGTGATCTTGAGCCCGGCTGTCGCCGTCTGCTCGAAATCAATCTTCAGGTCGGCATCGAGCTTGCCCGCCTGCAGCGCGACCGGCAGGCCGCCCGGGATGTAGCCCAGGTAGGGCACCAGGTCGAGCCCCTCGAAGCTGATGTGGGCGTCGGTCTTGCGGTTGTCGGCGAAGGGCGTCGACTGCGCGGCCGTATCGAACTTGCTGCCGTTCAGGACGAAGGCCAGCTTCGGCTCGGTCTTGATCTCCCGCTTCGAGGCCAGGTTGCTGAGAAAGGGCACGCTGAGCGCGAAATCGCGCAGTTCATGCCTGCGCTTGACGGTCTCGTCGACGAAATCGACCGCGCCGTCGGTGACCGCGATGTTGTAGATGGCGAAGCGCGGTGCTTCTTTCTTGGGCGCATCGGGCGGCTCCGGCGCCGGCGTCAGCCTGGCCAGGATGTCGTCGATGTCGTAGCGACCATCCGCCAGGTGCGTCAGCGCAATGGCGGGCGCCTCGATCCGGACCGCGTCGATCACCGGCGCCAGGCGCAGGATCGACTGCAGCTCGGCATCGAGGTAGAGGCGCCTGACCGCCACCTGGGGCTGCTTGCCGTCGGCGGTGGCGATGCGCAGGTCATTCACCGCGAGTTCGAGCGTCCAGGGCTTGAAGTCGATCTTGCCCACCGTGACCTGGCGACCCAGCTTCTCGCTGGCGATCTTCTGCACCTGCCCCTTGACGATCGGCGGCACCGCCAGCCAGGCGATCAGCCAGACCGCCAGCAGGATCAGCAGGGTCACTCCCCCGCGCCGCACCCATTTGTTCTGTTTCAGCAAAGCAGCGTTCATCGGGGAGGAGTGTGCCCCAAACGCCATGGGGCGCCCACAAACAGAAAGCCCGGCGACTCGACGCGAAGTCAAGCCACCGGGCTCGATGGCGGGCGCAACGCCCATGCCATCTTTTCGCTCGACCGGAAGTTCAATCGTTCCGGTCATGCTGGCAGCAAGGGATTGCCACCGTTGGGCCGCAGCCGCTGGACTGTCGGATTTCTCCTCGAGCCACTGGACCTTGGTAGACGCCTGATAGCTCAGGCGGTTTCAGCGTACGCGCTCACGGCGGTGATTGCAAATGGCGTTTTCAATGGACCTTCATTCATCGATTCGCGCACTATTTCATACATTTATTACATCAAAATCGGAATATCAAATTTAGTTCTTATTCTTGACTGGGTATTTAGCCACTCCTAGAATCCCAATCTTTCCCGAGCCGCCAAGCGGCCGGACCCTCCGAATCCGCTGCCGGCATCTGCCGGCTTGATCAGGCAGCCGCGCTCTCTCCCCTTTTTCGCGCGGACCTGATTCGTACCAATCCAAGCGCCGCTTCCCTTCTTCTTCGCCCGTCGTGGCGTTGCGATCGGGTGCCGCACAGAAAGGAAGAGCGATGAAACAGGCGTTAGATGCCACAGCCCGCGGGCTCCGGACCTTCGTGTCCGATGTGGTCGACGGCTTCTTCGAGATCACCCACAACAGCTTTGCCCTGCTCGGCCTGGCGACCGTGTTCGCGGTGCTGGCGCTGGCCGCCCGACCCGACCTGCGTCAGACCGGCGAGGAGCAGCTGATGGGCTGGCTGCAGTCCCGCAAGCCGGCGCCCGAAGCCACCGACCTCGAGCCCACCGCGATCGAGCGCACCACCGCGGCCAGTCCGCACGAGCTGCCGAAGCAGCAGGCCGCGGTCGCCTACTGGCTGAGCAAGAAATACCGCGTGGCCGCCGAGCCGCTGAGTGTGCTGGTCGCCGAGGCCTTCGATCTCGGCAAGAAGACCAAGCTCGATCCGACCCTGATCCTGGCCATCATGGCGGTCGAATCCAGCTTCAACCCCTTCGCCCAGAGCCAGGTCGGCGCCCAGGGCCTGATGCAGGTCATGACCCGGGTCCACGGCGAGAAATATGAAAGCGCCGGCGGCACCCTGACCGCCTTCGACCCGGTGACCAACATGCGCGTCGGCGTCAAGGTGCTGCAGGAATGCATCGCCCGCGCCGGCTCGCTCGAGGGCGGCCTGCGCTACTACGTCGGTGCGGCCAACCTCAACGACGACGGCGGCTACGCCGGCAAGGTGCTGGCCGAGCACGAGCGGCTGCGGCAGGTGGCGGCCGGCCGTGCCCCGGCCGCGACGCCGCCGGCGCCGCGGGCCAACCCGGTCCAGGTGGTGGCGCCGCCGAACGCGCCGAAGCGCGCCGAAGCCGACCCGCAGGTCGCTCTCCTGGGCGATTCCTAGGTCTTTGGCGACGGTTCGCGCTGTCGGCTACACTCGGCCAGCACGCGACTGGCGATAGGCGCAACCCTTATCAGGTGCATTGCGCTGACGTGGACTACCACTGGGAAGCGTGCCGCCTGCATTCTTGATCGGCAGGTGTTCAGCCGTTCGCCTGGGCAGCCCTTGTTTGGTTGAAGAACAAGGACCATCGTCTTGAAGGACTGCCATGTACCACCGCAATATCCTGGTCGAACAGACCGATCCTGAAATCTGGGCTGCCATCCAGGCCGAGAACGCCCGCCAGGAACACCACATCGAGCTGATCGCGAGCGAGAACTACGCCTCGCCGGCGGTCATGGCGGCCCAGGGCTCGCAACTCACCAACAAGTATGCCGAGGGCTATCCCGGCAAGCGCTACTACGGCGGCTGCGAGCATGTCGACGTCGCCGAGCAGCTGGCCATCGACCGCATCAAGCAGCTCTTCGGCGCCGACGCCGCCAACGTGCAGCCGCATTGCGGCGCCTCGGCCAACGAAGCCGTGCTGCTGGCCTTCCTGAAGCCCGGCGACACGATCATGGGCATGAGCCTGGCCGAAGGCGGCCACCTGACCCACGGCATGCCGCTCAACATGAGCGGGAAGTGGTTCAACGTGGTGAGCTACGGCCTGAACGCCGAAGAAGCGATCGACTACGACGCCATGGAACGCAAGGCGCACGAGCACCTGCCCAAGCTGATCATCGCGGGTGCCTCGGCCTACTCGCTGCGGATCGATTTCGAGCGCTTCGCCAAGGTGGCCAAGGACGTCGGCGCGATCTTCATGGTCGACATCGCCCACTACGCCGGGCTGGTGGCCGCGGGCGTCTACCCGAACCCGGTGCCGCACGCCGACGTCGTCACCTCGACCACCCACAAGAGCCTGCGCGGCCCGCGCGGCGGCATCATCCTGATGAAGTCGCAGCACGAGAAGGCGATCAACAGTGCGATCTTCCCGGGCCTGCAGGGCGGCCCGCTGATGCACGTGATCGCAGCCAAGGCAGTGGCTTTCAAGGAAGCGCTGTCGCCCGAGTTCAAGGCCTACCAGCAGCAGGTGGTCACCAACGCCCGGATCGTCGCCGAGACGCTGACCGAGCGCGGACTGCGCATCGTCAGCGGCCGCACCGAGAGCCACCTGATGCTGGTCGACCTGCGCGCCAAGGGGATCACCGGCAAGGAAGCCGAAGCCGTGCTGGGCGCCGCCCACATGACGATCAACAAGAACGCGATCCCGAACGACCCCGAGAGGCCGATGGTTACCAGCGGCGTTCGCATCGGCACGCCCGCGATGACCACCCGCGGCTTCAAGGACGAGGAGGCACGCGCCACCGCCAACCTGATCGCCGACGTGCTCGACAACCCGCGCGACGCGGCGAACATCGACGCGGTCCGGGCCAAGGTGCATGCGCTGACCAGTCGCTTCCCGGTTTACGCCTGAACACGAGCCGCCCTGCATGAAGTGCCCCTTCTGCGGTCACCTCGAAACCCAGGTCGTCGAGACCCGGGTGTCGGAAGACGGCGACTTCGTGCGGCGCAGGCGCCAATGCGGCGCCTGCGACAAGCGCTTCACCACCTATGAACGGCCGGACGTCAACTTTCCGGTGGTGGTCAAGAAGGACGGCAGCCGGGCCGACTTCGACACCGCCAAGGTGCGGGCCTCGATGATGCTGGCCCTTCGCAAGCGGCCCGTGAGCATCGAGCAGATCGACAACGCGCTGCTGCGCATCGAGCAGAAGCTGCTGTCCAGCGGCTGGCGCGAGATCGAATCGACCAAGGTCGGCGAGCTCGTGATGCGCGAGCTCAAGCGGCTGGACAAGGTGGCCTACGTGCGCTTTGCTTCGGTCTATCGCAGCTTCGAGGACGTGGACGAGTTCAGGCAGTTGCTTAGAGATATTTGAGGTCGACGCGCGACGGCTTCTGCGCCCAACTTCCTTAATCATCGGACACAATCGTCCATAACTGTCGCTTCTCTCGCCATTTCTCCCGCTCGTCGGTAGATTTTCGCCGCAGATCGACTAGAGCTTCGCGTAGCGGCCAGTGGGCCCCTAGCATCCGGGCCGCCATGCCCGTTCTACTTCCCGCCCTGCGCCGGCCTCTCGCGCCATCCCTGGGGTTCACCGCCGTCGAACTGATGGTCGTGATCGCCATCGTCGCGATCCTCGCGGGGTTGGCGATGCCGAGCTTCGGCGGGATCATCGACAGATACCGGCTGCGCCTCGCCAGCGAGGAAATGACCGCCACGATCTACCTGGCAAGGTCGGAAGCGCTGCGGCGCGGCGGCAACGTCACGCTTCGCAAGACGTCGGCGAGCGGGTGCTCCGACCGGGGAGTCACCGACTGGAGTTGCGGCTGGCTGTTGTTCGCCGATGCCGACAACAACGGTGTGCTCGGTCCCGGCGAGGAACTGATCCAGGCCTGGCCTGCGCCTGAGGGCGTGGACGCAGAAATCCACCTGCCCGGTGCGTCACCCTACGTCCGGGTGAATCGCTGGGGACGGTTCGGCAGCAGCCTGGGCATCTTCAGCATCACGTTCCGCCCCGCCGGCAACGCCGAGAAGTCCGCGGCGCTGGTCCTGTGCATGTCCGCGGGCGGACGGCTGCAAACCATTCAGCGGGCCGAACGATGCCCCACCTGAGCCGCCAGGCCGGCCTCACGCTGCTGGAATCGCTCGTGGCGGTCGCGATCCTCGCCGTCGCGGTACTCGGCATGCTCGGCGCGCAGTTGCGCACGCTGGCCGACACGCAGACCAGCGTCCGTCGCGCACAGGCGGTCCGGCTCATCGAGGATTTCGCCGAGCGCATCAAGACCCATTCCGATGGTTTCCGCCGACTGGATGCCTATGTCACCGACTGGGACGCCATGCCCGCGGCGCCCGACTGCCAGACCATCGCCTGCGATCCTGCGACGCTCGTGCAGTGGGACCTCGCCGTCTGGAAGCAGGCGCTCGCCAACACCCTGCCCCTCGGCCAGGGCAGTGTTTTCGAATCCGGCAACGAAACAACGCCCGGATTGAAGCAGCAGCTGGGCGTGATGGTGGCATGGCGCGCCAATGAACGCGCAGCCGACGACAGCGCCTACGCGAAGCCCTTCACCATCGACCCATCGGCCGCCAAGGTCGTCTGCCCGGCAGGCCTGGTCTGCCACCTGGTCCATGTCCAGCCCTGATTCTCGGCCGATCCGAAGCCGTCGCGAGCAAGGCCTGAGCCTGATCGAACTGCTCGCGGGCATGGTCGTCGGGCTGCTGGTCGTCACGGCGGCCCTCGGCACGCTGCTGCTGTCGCGCGAGGCCGCCAGCAGCGTCAGCGACCTGAGCCAGTTGCAGCAGCAAGGCGCCTACGCGTTGCACGTGATCGGCATGCAGCTTCGGCAAACCGGCGCGATGGACGCGGTTCGGGACGACGCCACCGGGCTCTACGCGTTCGGCAACCACCGCGCGAAGGCGGGTCGCACGGACTTCGCGGTGTTCGGCGTCGACGGCCAAGGCGCGGCGACCGACAAGGTCTCGGTCGCTTACGCTCCAGCCGCGTGGTCGAACTCGACTGCGGCAGCGAATGGCGCCGTCTCGAAGCTGCCGGGGCAGTTCGACTGCAGCGGCTCCAGCGTGCACGGCGCCGACCGCGTGGAGGCGACCTTCGAGGTCGATGCCAAGGGGCAGCTCACCTGCACCGGTCGAACCAGGCAGCCAGTGATCCGCGACATCGCGGACTTTCAGCTCGGCTACCGCGTCGATACCGGCAAGGGCGTTCAGATCATGGAAGCCCGTGYGGTCGAAAGCATGAAGCTCTGGGGCGCCGTCACCGCCATCGAAGTCTGCCTCGACCTGCAGGGCAGCGAAAAAGGCCCGGATCTCGGCCTTTCCTACAAGGGTTGCCAAGGCACCGGCAGGCCCCGCAACGGCCATGTCCATCTGGTGTTCCGCAACGTCTTCAGCTTGCGCACGCAATGAGGCAGGCCATGCAAGGCAGCTCTTCCCGCCCGCGCCAGCACGGCATCTCGCTGTTCGTCGTCCTGGTGATGGTGCTGCTGATCACGCTGCTGGTGCTGGGTTCGTCGCGCATCGCCCTGCTCAACGAAATGGCGACCGGCATCGACAGCGACCATCAGCGCACGCTCGAAGCTGCTCACGCCATGGTCCGCGATGCGGAATTCGACATCAAGGGAGAGGGCCCGGACGGCTCGCCCTGCGCAGCCGCCGGCTGCCGTCCCTGGGGCGTCCTCGATGCCGCCGGCGACCGGATCTTCTACCCCACGAGCGCCCGCGAACTGCTGGATTTGCAGGGGGCGCTCGGTGCGAACAATCCGTCCTGCGCGGCAGGCATCTGCGTGCCCGACAGGGTGCCGGCGCAATTCTGGACCGACAAGGCGGCGCTGGATGCCATGAAGAAGGTGGCGGCCTCCTATGGCGCCTACACGGGCGCGCAAGCGACCGACGCCGGGAACCCGCTCTTGTCTTCCGGTCCAGGGCAGCGGGCCTGGTACTGGGTCGAATTGCTGCCCTACGACACCGCCGCGGCGAGCGAAGGCGGCCTCGCGGAAGCGCTCGCGCCCGACAGCACCACGCCGTACATCTATCGGATCACCGCCGTCGCGCAAGGCATCAAGGCGGCAACGCAGACGGTGGTTCAGACAACGCTGGTCTGGAAGAAGCAACGGTCCTGAGGACAAGGACGAACATTGGAGACCAAACTCGCCATCTTCGGGGCCGCGCTTCATGCCGCGATCGCGGTCGGCGCCTGGCCGACACCCGGGCTCGCTGCCCCGCTCGACTTGAGCACGGCGCCCGCAGGCGGTGCCTCGCCAAGGGCGGCGGGAGACGCGCCGCAAACGACCACCAGGACGGCGGCGTCGATCGCAAGCTCGCGTTCGGCGCGGCTTGATTCGGCCCTCTTCGCGGTCGCCTATGACGCGACCCACTGGAGCGGCTCCGTGACGGGCTACAAGATCCTCGGCACGTCGGCCCGGCTCGATGCGGCCGGGCTCTGGGGCGATCTCCCCGCCGCGCCCGCCACCGCCGCGGAGCCCGCCAAGCCGGCACGGCCGCAATCCACCGCCACGCGGATGGATGCGCACGACGGCGAATGGCCCGCGGCCCGCCTGGTTCTGTCGGCGCGCACGGCAGACAGCGCCGGCTCCATGGTGGGAATCTCATGGGAGTGGCCGGCACTTTCGCAAGCCCAGCAGACGGCGCTCAAGACCGTCGACGGCAGGCTCGACACCCGTCCTGAGGCCGACGCCACCGCCAGGGATCGCATGGCTTATGTCCGGGGCGACCGCAGCAAGGAGCAATCGGCCAGCCCCGCCGGCCCCTTCCGCACGCGCGCCTCGCGTCAAGGCGATATCGTGAACTCGAAGCCCTGGTATCTCGCGGGCAAGCCGTCGAACGCATATGCGCTGGAGGACTATGCGGGCTTCCGCAGCGCCAGTAGCTCGCGCGCGCCGATGCTCTATGTCGGCGGCAACGACGGCATGCTGCACGGTTTCGATGCCGCTTCGGGCGAAGAGAAGATCGCCTACCTGCCCGAAGGCCTGCATCCCAAACTCGAGTCGCTGACGAATCCAGGCTACCGGCACGCCTACTTCGTCGACGGCTCGCCGCTCGGCGGCGACCTGTATCTCGGGCCGCCGGGCAGCCGGGACGCGAGCCGATGGAGAACCTACCTGGCGGGCTTCCTCGGCGCCGGCGGCAAAGGGTATTTCGTGCTCGACATCACCGACCCGCGCGCATTCGACGCGGCCAACGCCGCCGCGCTGGTGGTGCTGGACCGCACCGGCACCGACGCCATGGACCGGGATATCGGGCACATCCTGAGCGAGCCCGTGATGGAGGCCGGCGACCCGTCGATCTCGCGGCAGATCACGCGCATGAACGACGGCCGCTGGGCACTGGTCATGGGCAACGGCTACAACAGTGCCGACGAGAAGGCCGTGCTGCTGATCCAGTACCTCGACATGGGCAAGGAACTGGTCAAGATCACGGCCGACGCACGCGCGGGCCGCGGCAACGGTCTTTCGGCGCCGCGCCTGATCGACCTCGACGGCGACGGCACGCCCGACTTGGCTTACGCGGGCGATCTGCTCGGGAACCTCTGGAAGTTCGATCTGCGCGCCGCTTCCCCGGCCGAGTGGAAGCTTGCGTTCTCCGGCGTTCCCTTCTTCGTCGCGACCGATGGAACACCCGCCGGATCGGTGCAGGCGATCACGTCGGCACCGGTCTGGAAGGCGCATCCGGAAGGTGGCCTGATGCTCGCCTTCGGCACCGGGCGCGAGCTCACGGTCGCGGATCGGCTGGACGGCCAGGTGCAGACGGTCTATGGCGTCCACGACGACACGGCGATCAGCCGCGCCACGCCGGCACAGCGTGCCGCCGGCGCTGCCGCTCTCAAACTGGACGAAGGAAAAGGCCCGGTCGCTGGGGGCCGCGGCCAGTTGGTGGCCCAGACGGTCAGCGCCGGCACGGTGTCGTCGAATCCCGTCCACTACACGGGGAGCGAGGCCCGCAGAGGCTGGTTACTGGACCTGCCGGTTGCGCGCGAGCGCGTGCTGCACAACCCCGACTGGTTCGAGGGCGACCTGATCGACGTCTGGAGCACGGTGCCGGCATCGGCCGACGGCGATCTGGCGGCCAGCGCCGCGAAAAGCTATCGCACCACGCTGGACATCATCAACGGCTCGGCACCGAAATCCCGGCTCTACGCCGACACACCTTCGGTCGCGGCCGGACAAGCTTCGCGCGTCGAAGCAGGTCTCGGTGTCGGGATTCGAAGCGCCACCAAGGAAATCGGCGTGAACGCGCCCGGAATGCCGGCGCCGGCCACCCGCCATCGACTCGGCAGGATCACCAAGCGCCCGAGCTGGCGCCAGCTGCAATGAAAGACCGGCGCCGGCCCAGGCGGCGGACGGGTTTCACACTGATCGAGGTCATGGTCGTGGTCGCGCTCGTCGCCATCCTGGCGGCGATCGCGCTGCCGAGCTATCACGAAGCGGTTCGACGCAGCCAGCGCGCCGAGGCCCGTGCCGGGCTGCTGAAGGCCGCCCATTGGCTCGAACGCGTCGCGACCGCCACCGGCAGCTACCTCAAGGACGAGGCGGGTTTTCCGGAAACGTTGAAAACCGTGCCCTCCAGCGCCTACGCCATCGGCTTCGAACCCGCGGACGCCAAGGGCAGCGGCTACACTTTGACGGCAACCCCCCGGGGCGCCCAGGTCGGCGACAAATGCGGCGGCTACACGCTCGACCAGACGGGGCTTCGGGGACTCGCCTCCCCCGGCGCTTCCGACGACCTCAAGACGGAATGCTGGAATCGCTGAAAGTCCGACCCTGAGCACGCTCACATCCCCCTGCCCACCCGAGGCGCTTTCGCCGGCCGAAGCGATCCGGCTGGCGATCTCGCTGGCCCATGGCGCCAGCACCACGGCGCCGCCGAATCCAGCGGTCGGCTGCGTCATCCTCGCGCCCGATGGCCGCATCGTGGGCACCGGCCGCACGCAGCACGCCGGTGGCCCGCACGCCGAAGTGATGGCCCTGCGAGATGCCGCGGCGCGTGGCGCCTCCACGACCGGCGCGACCGCCTTCGTGACCCTCGAACCCTGCTCCCACCAGGGCCGCACCGGCCCTTGCTGCGACGCGCTGGTCCGGGCCGGCATCGGCCGCGTCGTGGCCTCCATCGCGGACCCGAATCCGCTGGTCGCGGGCCAGGGTTTCGAGCGCCTGCGCGCCGCGGGCATCGACGTCGAGATCGGACCGCAGGCCAGCGAGGCGCGTGAACTGAACATCGGCTTCTTCAGCCGGATGGTCCGCAAGACGCCCTGGGTCCGAATGAAGGCCGCCGCCTCCCTCGACGGCAAGACCGCGCTGGAGAACGGCACCAGCCAATGGATCACGAGCGAAGAGGCACGGGCCGACGGCCATGCCTGGCGGGCCCGCGCCGGCGCGATCCTCACCGGCGTCGGCACGGTATTGGAAGACAACCCGCGGCTCGACGTTCGCCTGGTCGAGACCAGCCGCCAGCCGCCGCTGGTGATCGTCGACAGCCGCCTGCAGACACCGCCCGACGCGCGGCTGTTCGAGATCGACCGCAAGGTCTGGATCTACGCGGCCGCACGCGACGAAGACAAGGCGCGCGCGCTGGAGGCCCGCGGCGCCTCGGTCCACTGCCTTCCGAACACCGACGGCAAGGTCGACCTGGCCGCCCTGCTGCGCGACCTGGCCGTGCGCGAAGTCAACGAACTGCACGTCGAGGCCGGCCACAAGCTCAACGGTTCGCTGTTGCGCGAGGGCCTGGTCGACGAAATACTGCTGTACCTCGCGCCCAAGTTCATCGGCGAAGGCCTCGGCATCGCCAGCCAGCCCTATGCGGGCGGCGCCCTGAGCGCGCTGGTCGACGCCCTGGCGCTCGAATTCCGCTCCTTCGAGCCGATCGGCCCGGACCTGCGAATCGTCGCCCGAGTCGCCGGACGGGACAAGTTTTAGCGGCCGATTCGAGCGACCCTCTCATCTCTGCGAAAATGCGCCGATGTTCACCGGAATCATCACCGGCGTGGGGCGCATCGCCGCCGTCCACGACCTCGGCAGTTCTTCCTCTCACGGCAAGCGTCTCAGCATTGCGGTGCCCGACGGCTATCTGGACGACGTCGGGCTCGGCGACAGCATCGCGCTCAACGGCGCCTGCATGACCGTCACCGGCCTCGACCCCGCGCAACAGCAGTTCACCATCGACATCTCGGCCGAATCGCTGGACAAGACCGCCGGCCTGTCGGAAGCGCAGACGCGGGTCAATCTCGAAAAGGCGCTGCGTGCCAGCGACCGGCTGGGCGGCCACATCGTCTCGGGCCACGTCGACGGCATCGGCACGGTGAGCCGCTTCGAACCCATCGGCGAGAGCTGGGAGCTGCGCGTGCTGGCACCGCCGGCGCTGGCCCGCTTCCTGGCCTACAAGGGCTCGATCACCATCAACGGCGTCAGCCTCACGGTCAACAGCGTGAACGACGTCGCGGACGGCAGCGAAGTCAGCATCAACCTGATCCCGCACACGGTCGAGAACACCGCGCTCGGCGGCCTGAAGGCAGGCAGCCGCGTCAACCTCGAGATCGACACCGTCGCCCGCTACGTGGAGCGCATGCTCCAGGCCGGCGCCATCCAACCACCCACCCAAGACAAGCTCCCATGAATGCATCCGTCACGCCGATCGGCGCCCCGCGCAGCGGCCGCGCCCCCGCGCCGATCTCCCCGGTCGAAGACATCGTGGCCGAACTGCGCGCCGGCCGCATGGTGATCCTGGTCGACGAGGAAGACCGCGAGAACGAAGGCGACATCGTGCTGGCCGCCGACCATGTGACGCCCGAGGCGATCAACTTCATGGCCCGCCATGCCCGCGGCCTGATCTGCCTGACGCTCTCGCGCGAGATGTGCGAGCGGCTCCAGCTGCCGCCGATGGTGGCGCGCAACGGCGCCAAGCATTCGACCGCCTTCACGGTCTCGATCGAGGCCGCCGAGGGCGTGACCACCGGCATCTCGGCCGCCGACCGCTCGCGCACCGTGCAGGCGGCGGTCGCCCCGAACGCGGTCGCGTCCGACCTGGTCCAGCCCGGCCACATCTTCCCGCTGCAGGCGGTCGATGGCGGCGTGCTGATGCGCGCCGGCCATACCGAAGCCGGCTGCGACCTGGCGGCCATGGCCGGCTGCTCGCCGGCCTCCGTGATCTGCGAAGTGATGAACGAAGACGGCACGATGGCGCGCCTGCCCGACCTGCAGCTCTTCGCCGCCGAGCACGACATCAAGATCGGCACCATCGCCGCCCTGATCGAGCACCGCAGCCGCACCGAGACCCTGGTCGAGAAGGTCGGCTGCCGCGAGATCCAGACCGCCTGGGGCCCGTTCACGGCCCACGCCTTCAAGGACAAGCCCAGCAAGGGCGTTCACCTGGCGCTGGTGCGCGGCAAATGGAATGCCGACGACACGGTGGACGTGCGCGTGCACGAGCCGCTGTCGGTGCTCGACGCGCTCGAACTCAACCGCGCCCTTCACTCCTGGAGCCTCGACGCCAGCCTGGCGCACCTCGCGGCCCAGGGCAAGGGCGTGGCAGTGCTGCTGAACTGCGGCGAGACCGGCGCCGAGTTGCTGTCGCAGTTCGACGGCACGGCACGGCCGGCGCAGGCGCCCGAACGCGGCCGCATGGACCTGCGCAGCTACGGCATCGGTGCCCAGATCCTGCGCGCATGCGGCGTCCACCGCATGAACCTGCTGGGTACGCCGCGCCGCATGCCCAGCATGGCGGCCGGCTACGGGCTGGAGATCGCCGGCTACATCTCGAAGGACGAACACTGATGCAACACGCGAACAAAGGCGCCGACGTCGCGCTCGACGGCAAGGGCCTGCGCATCGGCATCGTGCAGGCACGCTTCAACGAAGACATCACGGATGCGCTGGCCAAGGCCTGCCTGGACGAGCTCGCGGCCCTCGGCGTCACCGACGACGACATCGAGCATGTGAGCGTGCCCGGCGCGCTCGAAGTCCCGATCGCGCTGCAGGCCATGGCCGAGCGCGAGTGCTACGACGCCCTGGTCGCACTGGGCTGCATCATCCGCGGCGAGACCTACCACTTCGAACTGGTGGCCAACGAATCCGGCGCCAGCGTGAGCCGGGTGGCGCTCGACTACCGCATCCCGATCGCCAACGCGATCCTGACCACCGAGAACCTCGAACAGGCCGTGGCGCGACAGACCGACAAGGGCCGCGACGCCGCGCGCGTGGCCGTCGAGATGGCGCAGCTGCTCGCCACCCTTTCATGACCGACGACACCCAAGCACCCAGCGGCAAGCCGCGCCAGACCCGCACCGGGCTCACCAGCACCGGGGCACGCAAGGCCTCCGCCAAGTCCAACCGCAGCCGGGCCCGCGAGTTCGCGCTGCAGGCGCTCTACCAGCATCTGGTGGGACGCAACGATGCGGCATCGATCGACCAGTTCACGCGCGACCTGGCCGGCTTCCACAAGGCCGACGCGGCGCACTACGACGCACTGCTGCACGGCTCGATCGAAAGCGCCGAAGAGCTCGACGCCCTGATCGTGCCGCTGCTCGACCGCAAGCTGGAGGAAATCTCGCCGATCGAGCACGGCGTGATGTGGATCGGCGTCTACGAGTTCAAGCACTGCCTCGACGTGCCCTGGCGCGTGGTGCTCAACGAATGCATCGAGCTCGCGAAGGAATTCGGCGGCACCGACGGCCACAAATACGTCAACGCGGTGCTCAACGGCCTGGCGCCCCAGCTGCGTCCCGACGAGGTCGAGGCCGACCGCTTGACGGGCAAGGCCAAGCCATGAGCGCCGCGGGCCGTATGAGGATTTCGAAGCGCGCCGAGCGCATCGAACCCTTCTACGTGATGGAGGTCGCCAAGGCGGCCTCGAAGCTGGCGCGGGAGTTCGCCCACACCGACCGGCCGATGATCTTCCTGAACATCGGCGAGCCCGACTTCACGGCGCCGCCGCTGGTCCAGGAAGCGGCCGCGCGCGCGGTCCGCGCCGGTGCCACGCAGTACACCCAGGCCATCGGCCTCGATCATCTGCGCGAGCGCATCAGCGCCTGGTACGCCGAGCGCTTCAAGGTCGACGTGCCGGCCCGCCGCATCGTCATCACGGCCGGCGCTTCGGCCGCATTGCAGCTGGCCTGCCTGGCGCTGATCGAGGCCGGCGACGAGATGCTGCTGCCCGATCCGAGCTACCCCTGCAACCGCCACTTCGTGACCGCCGCCGACGGCCGCGCGGTGCTGGTGCCGACCACCGCGGCCGAGCGCTTCCAGCTCAGCGCCGCCAAGGTCGAGGCGGCCTGGACCGAGCGCACGCGCGGCGTGCTGCTGGCCTCGCCCTCGAACCCGACCGGCACCTCGATCGCACCCGACGAACTGCGCCGCATCCACGAGGTGGTGAGCGCGCGCGGCGGCATCACCTTGATCGACGAGATCTACCTCGGCCTCTCGTACGACGACCAGTTCGGCCAGACCGCACTGGCGATCGACGACCAGGTCATCAGCATCAACAGCTTCAGCAAGTACTTCAACATGACCGGCTGGCGCCTCGGCTGGCTGGTGGTGCCCGATGCGCTGGTGCCGGCGATCGAGCGGCTGGCGCAGAACCTCTTCATCTGCGCCAGCACGGTGTCGCAGTACGCGGCGCTGGCCTGCTTCGAGCCCGACAGCATCGCCGAATACGAACGCCGCCGCGCGCAGTTCAAGGCGCGGCGCGACTGGTTCATCCCGCAGTTGAATGCGMTGGGCCTGCAGGTGCCGGTGATGCCCGACGGCGCCTTCTACGCCTGGGCCGACTGCACCTCTTTCGCCGAGAAGCTCGGCATCGACGGCAGCTGGGATTTCGCCTTCGAGGCCATGAAGCAGGCCCATGTCGCGGTCACACCGGGGCGCGACTTCGGCAGCGACCAGACCGGACGCTTCATCCGCTTCTCGACCGCCAGCTCGATGGCGCATCTCGAGGAGTCGGTGGCTCGTCTGCGCGCCTGGGCCGGCGCCGCCGTTGCCGCCTGACCGCATGAGCGCAGCGCCGGGCCGCCCCAAGCAAGCTCGCACCGCAGTGCAAGGCACGGAGTTTTCCTCATGCTTTGCGCTGCCCATTCGCGTCTACTGGGAAGACACCGATGCCGGCGGCATCGTGTTCTATGCCAACTACCTGAAGTTCATGGAGCGCGCCCGCACCGAATGGCTGCGCTCCCTGGGCATCGCCCAGCGCCAGCTGCGCGAGGACAGCGGCGGGATCTTCGTGGTCAGCGAGACGCAGCTCAAGTACCACCGTCCGGCCCGGCTCGACGATGAACTGCTGGTTACAGCCGAGCTGCGCCAGATCGGTTCGGCGTCGTTGATAATCGCCCAGCGCGTGCTATCAAATTCGGAGCAAAGCGCGGCATCGGGCCCCGCGCTGTTGTGCGAAGGCACGATCCGCATCGGCTGGGTCGATGCGGCCAGCCTGCGTCCCGCGCGCATCCCGCGCCAGGTTTCGGGAACCCTCGAGCGCAACGCCCGCTCCATGTCTCAACCTCTCAAGCCATGAATCAACAAGACCTGTCGATACTCTCCCTTCTGCTCCACGCCAGCCTGCCGGTGCAGCTCGTGGTGCTGCTGCTGATCGTGGTGTCCGTCGCCAGCTGGGCGGCGATTTTCCGCAAGTACTTCGCGCTCAAGCGCACGCGCTCGCTCAACGAGGATTTCGAACGCGACTTCTGGTCCGGCACCAGCCTCAACGAGCTGTTCTCCTCGGCCGCCCAGAACGCCAAGTTCGCGGGTCCGATGGAGCGCATCTTCGCCTCCGGCATGCGCGAGTACCAGAAGCTGCGCGAGCGCCACGTGTCCGACACCGGCACCCTGCTCGACGGCTCGCGCCGTGCCATGCGGGCCAGCTACCAGCGCGAGCTCGATGCGGTCGAGCAGAACCTGTCCTTCCTGGCCACGGTCGGCTCGGTCTCGCCCTATGTCGGCCTGTTCGGCACGGTCTGGGGCATCATGCACGCCTTCACCGGCCTCGCCGCGCTGGCCCAGGTGACGCTCTCGACCGTCGCCCCGGGCATCGCCGAAGCGCTGGTCGCGACCGCCATCGGCCTGTTCGCCGCGATCCCGGCGGTCGTCGCCTACAACCGCTTCGCGCGCGAGATCGACAAGATCGCGATCGCGCTCGAGACCTTCATCGAGGAGTTCTCGAACATCCTGCAGCGCAACCTGACGGCCCACGTGAATCCGGCGACGGTCACCCCGGCCGGCCGCTGAACGGGAGCATCGCACCATGCCCGCCATGTCCTCCCGCGGCCGCGGCCGCCGCACGATCAACGAGATCAACATGGTCCCGTTCATCGACGTGATGCTGGTGCTGCTGATCATCTTCATGGTCACGGCGCCGCTGATCACGCCGAGCGTGATCAACCTGCCGAGCGTCGACAAGGCCAACAAGCAGCCCGACCGTCCGATCGAGATCGTGATCAAGAGCGACGACGAGGTGCAGATCAAGAAGGACCCGTCGACCGGCAGCGGCGGCAGCTCGATCCCGATGACGCAGATCGGCTCTGCGGCCAAGCAGGCGCAGGGCGGCGACGGCGACCGCCCGGTGGTCATCAGCGCCGACAAGACCGTCAAGTACGAAACCGTGGTGAAGGCCATGAACCAGCTCAAGCGCAGCGGCATCGAGCGCGTCGGGCTGTCGGTGCAGACCACCGGCGCGAAGTGATGTCGCTCGCCGCCGACCGCCCCGAATTCGCGCCGCCGCCGCAGCGCGGCACGCCGCGCGCCGTGCTGCTGGCGCTGATCGCCCACGCGCTGCTGATCGCCGCGCTGACCTGGGGCGTGAGCTGGCGCCGCGAGGCGGAGAACGACGCGGTCGAGGCCGAGCTGTGGTCGTCGACGGTGCAGCAGGCTGCGCCGCGCGCCGTTGCACCCCCGGTCCCCGTGCCGCCGCCCCCAACCCCGACACCGGCCCCACCGCCGCCCCCGCCTCCCCCGCCGCCGCCCCAGGCGGTCCGGCCACCGGAGCCGACACCGGCGCCGAAGGCGCCCGACATCGCCCTCGAACGCGAGAAGAAGCTGAAGGAGCAGAAAGAGCGCGAGCGCGAACTCGAGCAGCAGGCCCAGCAGCAGAAGAAGCTCGAGGCAGCGAAGAAGGCGGCGCAGGAAAAGCGCGAGGCCGAGGCCCGCGAGCGCGCCGAGGAAGAAGCCGAGCGCAAGAAGGAAGAGCAGAAGAAGCTCGCCGACCAGAAGCGCAAGCAGGAGGCGGAGGCCGCCAAGCAAGCCGAAGCCGCGAAGAAGAAGGAAGCCGAGGCCAAGCAGGCGGCGCAGGCCGCGGCCGATCGCGCGGCCACGCTGAAGCGCATGCAGGCGATGGCCGGCTCCGGCGGCGAAGGCACCGCGGCGAAGTCCTCGGGTCCGTCGGGCAGCTACGGCGGCAAGGTGGCCGCGGCGGTGCGGCCCAATGTCGTGTTCCCCGACGCTGACCTGGTCAGCGGCAATCCGGGTGCCGAGTTCGATGTCCGCCTGGCACCCGACGGCACCATCGTCGGCACCCCGGCACTGGTCAAGTCGAGCGGCCTGGCGAACTGGGACGACGCCGCCCTGCGCGCCTTGCAGAAGACCGAGAAGCTGCCGCGCGACATCGACGGCACGGTGCCGGCACGGCTGCTCGTGACCTTGAAGCCGAAGCGCTGAAGGTCACGCTCGGCCTGGCCTTCCCCTCAGTGCTCCACCACGTGCTCGCGTGACCCGCGACGCATGAAACCGGCGCAGTTCGATACCAGGGATACCGCGGAACCGGCTTTGCCGGGCCGCCGGTATCGCCCCCCTTCAGGGGGGAGGCGCCGCAGGCGCTTCGGGGGGTGTTTCATTTCAG
>NZ_JBFUCJ010000128.1:0-18903 GCF_056405295.1 Variovorax sp. P1_H2
ACGGCGGCGAGATCACGCTCGGCGCGCTCCCGCCCCATGAATGCGCAGCCACCGCCGCCGACGGCAACAACGCCCTGGCAATGCTGGTACGCCGAGACGGAGAAACACTCAACGCGCTGCTCAAGCGACTCGATCGAGCCATCGGTGCGTACTACGACGACGGTGAAACCGTCGACGAGGTCAACGGCCCCTGATCCGGGATCATCTGGCAAGGTGGGACGACCAGCCGCTTACGAAGGAACCACACCTGCGGACGCCTTTTCGATCGTGCTGCGCGCATGTAAGTAGAGGAGGTGGGGTAGGGGCGTCTGGCAGCAACCAGCCGGCCGGCCTGAATCTTCCTGCCCAGCCGCGCCGTGGTCCACTATGGCCAGTTCGAGCATATCGATCGCGAGCAACCTTGCTGAGCGGCCATGTCTTCGGCGGCGCCGACTAGACCGTCCCACTGGAAGTGGGCGATGGGCGAAACACGATCCGGTAAGGAATCTGCAGCAGGGAGTTCGACGACCTTGATCGTTGCGGGAGCGATGCTTTTCCGCCCTCGCGCTTTCGACGTCCGTGCCGTCGAAAATCACACTGGACAGCCTCCACGCGATTTGGAGTGCGGTATTGGCCGAACCCGCGGTGGTATTCTTCGAGGATTCCCATAGTACGCGCCCCGCGTCGGCTATCCTCTCGGAAGCACTGCTGCGAAATGGCAGCGTTAAGAGGTGCCAATGCATGCGTAAGCTATTCAGCGCGGAGCGTTGCCTCCTAGCAGGTGGGGCCCGGCAAGCACGAGAATTCCAACACATTGACTGAATCAAGCAAGCCGACCTTTGTTGACCTCTTTGCCGGCTGTGGCGGCCTCTCGCTAGGGTTGTCCCAGGCGGGTTTTCACGGCTTGTTTGCGATCGAAAAGGCTGATCACGCGTTCAAGACTTTCCGGACGAACTTCCTCGAAGAAGGCCCGCTGAAGTTTCGATTTAGCTGGCCGCACGATCTGCTCGCGGCGAGCCCCCATGGCATTGAGGATTTGCTAGAAGGCCCAGGGCAGAAACGGCGCCTCGAGGCGCTACGCGGAAAGGTTGACCTCGTCGCCGGCGGACCACCGTGCCAAGGATTTTCGTTCTCCGGTCGGCGCAACGGGGACGATCCCCGTAACCGCCTATTCGAGCACTATGTCAAGTTCGTCAACTTGGTCCTTCCACGGGTCATCGTGCTCGAGAACGTGCCGGGCATGCTCGTAGATCACGAGTCCGGCCAACGCAGCCTTCGCGGCGAGTATCGCCCGAGCCCTTTCTTCAAGAAGCTCAAAGAATCTCTCGAGAGGAACTACTTCGTGCACGAGCGCCGCCTGAACGCGGCTCAGTTCGGTGTGCCCCAGCGGCGCGAGCGGCTCATCGTGCTTGGCATCCGGCGCGGCCCCGAGTGGGGCGACGAGAAAGATGCCCCGAGAAGCCTGGCCCAGGCAATGACGCAATTGCTGGCTCACATCGAGCGCGAAGGGGCTCGCCAACTGCGAAAACTGCAAGATCTGGACTCTGGCACGGGGGCCTCGTCGTGCGTGGAGCTGAGCGTTCGCGCGGCGATTTCCGATTTGGAAGTCGGCCATTGGCGTGCTGGAAAGGAGCCGCCATACGCTCGAGTCACGAGTTGGACTAAGCACTGCGACGGTGACGGTGACGATGCCGAGCTGCGCGTGCCTGGCAAGTACTGGAGACTCATCTACAAGGGGCCGCTGACCAAGTACCAACGCTCGATGAACAGCAACCTCGCGGGCGAGCGGATGAGTAGCTTGCGACTTGCCAGGCACACCGCGACGGTCCAGGAGCGCTTCGAAGAGATCCTGAGAGACAAATCGATCGTGAAGGGCATGCCCCTCACGCGGGAAGTTCGCGAAAGGCTTGGCCTTCAAAAGCATCGAACCTTCCCGCTGCACGCGAGCCTGCCCGCGCCGACTCTCACCACGCTACCCGATGACCTGATCCACTACGCCGAGCCGCGGATATTGACGGTGCGCGAGTACGCGCGCCTGCAGTCATTTCCGGATTGGTTCCGCTTCCGTGGAAAATACACCACGGGCGGGCACCTGCGTAAGACGGAGAGCCCACGCTACACGCAGATCGGCAACGCTGTGCCCCCACTGCTCGCCCGTGCGCTGGGCGTCGGGCTGGCTCATCTCCTGCAACGCTGGCCAAGCAACGCGTCGAATGCTAGGCGGCATCAGGACCATGAGCCGGCCGTGCTGGATGCCCAGTTCTCGTAGACGTTGTAGGCGCTGCCAATGTCCGCTGAAATCACGAACAATATTGACCTCCCTGCCGCCCTTTGGAATTGGGCGGGGCACAAGTCCGGTGGCGTGCGTCGCCTCTTCTACGAGGCGAGCGGGCGTCCGAGCGGTCAGGTTATCCGCACCCCGCTCTTGACTCGCCTCGAGCGATGGGCCGGCGCGATTGCCCGCAACGAGCGCGATGCGCCGCGAGGTGTCGCACTTGTGGGGGGGCCAGGCAACGGTAAGACAGAGGCCGTGGAGTTCGCCGTCGAAGCACTGGACGCCGCGCTCGGGCTGGACCGGGCGCTACGCGATGCCGTCGCAGCGCAGTTTATGGGCCAGGGCGACAACCCCCCGCCGCGCATTGCACGCATGGACCTGCGCGAAGTGTCGGGGGGGCGACTTGGCTGGACGCTCGGCATCGTCCAGGATGCTTCCGCCCCGGATGCAACCCTGCCACGGGCAAGCCCGGCAGCACTTCTTCTGGACGAACTCGAACAGGTCCTAACCTCGGGCGATCGGCTTGTGTACCTGGCCTGCGTCAATCGCGGCGTGCTCGACGATGCGCTGATTCTCGCCACCGATCAGGGTCGCGCGCAAGTCTCCCAGCTCCTGCGCGAAATGGTCAACTCCGTCGGCCAATCGCTCGACGCAACACCGTGCTGGCCGTTGCCCGGATTCCCTGCGATCGCGACGTGGCCGATGGACGTCGAGAGCCTGGTCGTCTCGCCGCCCGACGAGGACGCCTCCGCCGCCCTCCAACTCCTGCAGGTCGCTACCGATGCAATGCGATGGCCACAGTACGGCGAATGTGTCGCGGGCGACCTTTGCCCCTATTGCACAAGCCGACGCTTGCTCTCGGCTGAGCCGCATCGCGGATCACTTCTGCAGATCCTGCGATGGTACGAGCTTGCAGCGGGCAAGCGGTGGAGCTTTCGCGACTTGT
The DNA here is from genome assembly GCF_056405295.1 of Variovorax sp. P1_H2. NCBI lineage: Bacteria > Pseudomonadati > Pseudomonadota > Betaproteobacteria > Burkholderiales > Comamonadaceae > Variovorax > Variovorax sp. P1_H2. The sequence goes on from NZ_JBFUCJ010000128.1 coordinate 3,201, forward strand.
TCTCGCTGGTGTCATTTCTGCTCGCCGGGGCGCCCGGCGAGACCAAGGGCAAGGCGAAGAAATCCCCCTGCGAGCACGCCGCTCAGCTCCTTCAGCTCGGCTCTGGCCGCGCCGAGGCAAGTGCTGCGCAACGCCATGCCGCGCTCTTTGTGCTGGCTGCAGCTCAGTACCACCACGCGCTCTTCGGGGTCTGGTCGCCGAGGGGCCTGCGCACCTACTGGGCCCATCTCGGCGAGCTCAAGTTGCGCGACCATCCGGTACTCGCGGGCCTGTACCACTTCCTGGCCCGGCCACAGGCGCACTCCATCCCGCACACGCTATCCACGCAGCTTTCAGGGCTTGTCGAGGCGCTGGACCCGGCGCTTGCTGAGCCGGAGTCGACGGTGCAACTGAGCAACGCGACCACGATCGCATTCCGCGACCTAGACGTCCGATTTAGCCAGTCGACGCGACAGGGACTGGCTTTCATCCGGCAGTTCCACTGCCTTACCAAGCTCGACATCAACCTCCTCGCCCGGCTGGCTGACGCTGACGATGAGTTACCCACTATCGAGGCGGCCCGCAAACATCCTCATGTCGTCGCCCGCGTGCAGTCATGGGTGCGCGACTTCGCATGCCGGTACACGCGGCGGGCCGTCGGCGTGCGGGGCGGTGCAACGCGAGAGGCCACGACGCTTGCCGACTTCGAACGGGTCGCCTCGGGCGACCTGAAGTTGCTACACGACGCCATCAAGCAAGTCGATGCGCTGTTGAACGACGGCGACCGCTTCGTAGTGTCCTTGAACACGACGTTCGGCGAGCCCCTGCCCCCGGCCCAGCGTCGCGCAGTCCTCGTCACCAGCAAGCAGAAGGTCAAGGCACGTGAATGGCCGCTCGGCGACCGCCCGCGACCACCTACGCGGTTTCTCGAGGTGGGCGCCAAGGGCGCCAGCCACTCCATCGCGTTGACCTATGAACTGTATCGCTCAGTTCGAGAATTGCGCCGCGGGATGCAACCCGCGTCTCTGCCGCGGCCCGTGGTCGCGCTGCTCGACGCCACGCGTGCTCGGTTGGCCGGCACCATCGTACGCAGCGAGGAATTGCTCGAGGACGGCCAGATTCGCGTCGGCACACGCAACGAGTTCATCGTTCGTGAACTTGGGCATTTCCTAGTCCAACAAGGCTGAACTGATGAGCATCGCGGAGTTCCTAAAAGGCCCCTGGAGCAAGTCGCACTCCTCCTATGTCGACTCGATGCTGGCGCTGCAGCCCGCACCGGAATTTGCCACCGCGGAGGTGCTCATCGCCTCGCTGTACCGGGCCAACGGCTACGGGGCCTATCCGGAGCGTGAGGTGGCGAAGAACGGGCGCGACCTCGACAGGCTGTCCCGTGGCTCGGCCGTCACACCGAGTGTCCCGGGCAGCGTCGGAGCCGACACTTGGCGGACCATCCTGCAGGACGTGGTTGAGAGCCCAAAGCAGCGTCACCAATCCGACAAGCGCTTCCTGCAACTCTCGCCGGTGGTGCCTGATGTCGCACTGTATTCGGGCTCCGCGCGCCTGGCAGGAAGCCCCTGGAACCCTGGGGAGCTTGTCAGACGCATGGTTTGGATGGGTGCGCGGTCGGCCGAGCATGCCGAGCAGCTCTGGCAGGCACTGCACAACGCGTTGTCCATCACCGAGAGCGATGACGCCTGGGCGCGCTGGTTGCACGAAGAATTCGGACGCCGCGGACCGGTCGACCGTCCCTGGCAATCGCCCCCCCCGCTGGCAATGTCAATGCTCGCCGAGGAAGAACGGCCGTATCTTCACCTGCCGGCCCAGCAATTCGCGCGTGATCTGGAGGCCGTGATCGCCGCCAAGTCCAGCATGACGCGCCGGCAGTGGATCAGCGTGCTCGAGGCGATCGTCAGGCTTGGCGCCGTGTCGCACGTGTTGTGGTTATGTCGTGCGAATCTTCGCCTGTGGGAACTCGTCGACTGCGCGCTGGCAGAGGCAGGGAAGCCTCTGCCGGAAGACGAGGGAGCCCTCAGAAAGAGGGTGCTGGATACTGGTTCGCACCACTTCGCCTATGGTCGGCCGGCACGGGCGACGATCAAGGATTGCGCGTCGCAGTATCTAGTGGGTCGCCTGGGCATCAACCTCGCGTTGTGGATGCTTTCTGCCCGACTTGAGCCGAGTGATTCGCCTGGACCGGCACTCCAGTCTGCACGGAGCCTCCTGGAGTTGCTACGATCGCTGCGCGCCCACGCGTCGGTGCTGCGCGAGGACGGCTTCTACAAGCACCTGGGCCAGTTGCGAGACGAACACTCGCGCACCATCAACTGCAAAAGCGGTATCGGCAACAACATTAGCGAGTTCTGCCGTTACGTCCTTGGAAAGCGCGACACGGCCAATACCGCGCTTCGCGGCTATGACCAGGGGTACGCGCTGCGCAAGCGCAGCGAGGCGCAGAACGCGCAGTTCGTCATTTCCCTCGGCCCGGTTGCCGTGCTGACACTTGTGCACTGCTGCCTTTGGAGCGTGAGCGGCCCGCGTTCGGTGCAACGCCTCGCGCATCACCTCGCCGCCTACGGCATCGCCGTCAGCATCGAGGAAATTGCCCACAGCGACCTCGGGCAGAAGCTACGCATGCTCGGCCTTGTTCTCGACAGCCCCGACGCGGAAAGCGGAATGCTGCTCGTGCCGCCATTCACCCGCCATCCCGAGGAGTCTGTTTCTTGAAGTCCATCGCCCAGGCCATTGCAGCCCGCGTGATCGAGCATGTGCGCGCGCAAGTTCAAGCCCTTGCGGATCAGAACGACGAATACAGGGCCGTGTTCAATGGCCCACCCATGCCGCTCCTGGACGAGGTGTTCGCGCTGCTTGCAAGAGATGGCGGAATCGCGATTGGCGAAAGCGGCGATCGCATCCCCGTGCTTCTGCCGGTACTCGACGACGGCGAGGAAGATCCGCTGCTGAACGCATCGGGCCGATGTACGGCCAACCACCTCACGAGCCTTCGCAATAGCACGACCTGCCCCGTCTACGTGGTCCTGGCTCCGCCAGGCCTGCACGCCAATCTCACCCAGACCTCGACGCGTTCCGAGTTTGGATTGGCCCTTGGCTCCAGCGGCGTCACGCCCAGCATCAACCAGTGGTGCAACGACCCGTTCATCCGGGGGCTTTTGGACGAGCCACTGCAGGTGCAAAGGGCGCAGCAGGGGCTTTTCGAGCGCGAGTACGAGACCGCACAGCGCCTGCTGCAGTTCGCCATGGAATCGGCCGACGAGGTCGACCCCCACGAGGTCTCGCGTCAGGCATGCTGGCAAGTCCTGTCCCGCCTGTGGTCATTGCCGGTAAATGGCGACTTCACAAACATGCTGAGTCTTGCGTGTGGATATCCACCGTGTGCCGATGGAAAGCTTGACATCGATCGCCAGCGCGAAGTCCTGCGGGAATTGGCGACGCGTTTTGACGATGCAGGCTTTCGGGGAACGATCGAGCAATGCCAGCAGCAGGCCATCGATGAAGACAAGGTCGCGCTCGCCGCGGTGCTCGAGCACCTGCAGGGCCGTTGCCACGTGCTCACCGCATTCGCGCGTTCAGCTCCGTACTACTATGGCCCGGTAACGGGCGACACCGTTGGGCAGGCGCCGCCTTGGTGGCAGCACCTCACGGTGGAACGTTGGCTTGCCCTGTTGGACGGGGATGATGTTGCCCGTCCAGAGGCCATCGGGCTACGCTGCACCAATGCGCGCGCCGTCCAAGTGAAGGGCTTGGTACCAATAGTCGACCACGAAGTTGAGTTAACCGTGCAACTTCCCGCGACCGCGGACCCGAACGAGCCGTTGAAGATCGTGCGTGAGTCGGGCGGGGCCAGAGGTAGGCGCGAGTGGGAGATTGCCCCGGTTAACGGTACAGCGGTGATCGTGGACGAGGATCCGATGTCCCATGCGTCGCCGCTGCGTTACAGCTGCGCATCCGTGCGCCCCGAGGAACAATCCAAGCTCAAGAAGTGCAGCGTGCGCGTGGTCTCCCTGGCTCGATGGGAGCCGGGTGTCGTCGTCGCGGCGCGCACGGCCACCGAGGGAAAGCTGCCGCGCGCCGCGCGTGCCCCAGCCAACAGCTCCAACGTGCGCATGGAGGCCACACTGACACTCGACGGGCAGGGGCGCCATTACGTCGAGCTCCTCTTGGCGCCTGGCGTCCAATTCGAGTTCACTGCGCGCGCCCTCGATGCGGACGGCGTGGCCGTACCCGAGCGCGATGCTTCCATAGTCACGGCCCAGGGACAAGATCCCGGGTTCGATGTTGATGCCGGCGAAGGTGAATGCGCCTACGAGGTGCGCTTGCGCCGACCGGTTGAAAAGAAAAGCGGCGAGCAAAAAACCGGCGAACCGGGCAGCGAGTTGCGCACGCTGCGCCTCTATGTTTCTGCGGCCGAGGCGCCGACGAATGGTTGCGCCAGCGAGTTTGAGCGGTTGCTGCGCCTGAACCGCCGAAGGACTAGCACGCAGTCCGCGATTGCTGTGCACCCCAACCGGACCGTCCGCTGCTGCGACCTCCAGGCCTGGATGTTGTCCCCAGAACAAATCGAGGCCTCTTGGTACCCGTTGGTGCTGGCCGCGGACTACGCGGACGGGTGGCACCCGCGCGATTGGTCGCGCCAGGACGACACGATCCTTTCGCGCGCGACGTTCTTGCAGGATCCTCGGCCCTCGCCGGCAGAGATGGCCCCCCCCGCCGGCTTCGTTAAGGCCCGCCGCGACGTTGCGGCGCGCATCAGGGGCAAGGACGACGGTAGCGGTATCATCGAATCAGCTCGCCTGGGCGAATGGATGATTACCGACCCCGACTTTGCCGAGGCGGTGGAGAGCTACGTGCGCGCCTATACGGCGTGGCTCGACTCGGATCCCGAGGCAGCCGCGTGGTGCGACGTCTCGATAGTTGTGGACCACGAGACCAGCGCGACGCTCGCGCATGAGCCGGACGCAATGCTCGTCTCTCCTCTGCACCCGGTGCGGCTAGCTTGGCATTGCCTCGCGCAGCGGGCGCTCTTCCTCGCGCAGCGCAAGCGCCCTTGCCCCGCCGCCGCGATCCTCGATCCGGACTGCGTGCCAGACTCTCTAGCCCTGGCGCTACGCGCGGCGTCCGGGGGCGTCGAATGGAGAACGTTCCTGTCCGTGGAGTGCGACTCGGATTACTGGGGGATCCTCTGGAACTCGCAGCGCTTGCAGCAGTTGGCCTCCCGTGCCGCCCGCGCGCCCTTCGACGCGGAGCTCGGCCTGCGCGTCGGAGGTCTGTCGCGGGGCTTCAGCGAGTCGCAGGTGCGCCGCGCCATGGACGACATCACGCGCCTACTCCAGGCCAAGCCCGTGCTCAATGTGCTGGTCGCGAGCGCTGGCACGCAACACGATGCCTGCAGCGCCGGCTTGCTCGGCTGGTGCCGTGACCACCTTGGTGTGGAGGAAGAGCTGGTGACGCCGTTGTTCGGCCTGGGACCTCGACACGTGCACGTTCTCGATGAGCGTCCGCCTGAGGCACGCCCTGTCGACGCGGAGATCTCGAACTTGGCCGAAGACACCGCCAATGCGGTTCGCTGGTACGGCCACGGGAACTGCGATAACGGCTTACGCGCCGACCTCGGAATCCTGGCGCAGCTTGAGACGGCCGGCAGCAAGTGCGAGCCGACGTTGCTCACTGCGCCACTGGCTACGGGCGGACTACTCCGCCACCGCGTGCGCCAGCAGCTGCGCGCCGCTGGCGGGGCCTACCTCGCCGAGGCCCGTGTTGCACGCCGAAGGGAAGGTGACGAAGACATGCTCGCGCAGCGAGTTGCCGACTTGATCGTGCGGCTCGAGGGGCTTAGCGATAAGCGCGTGGCTTATGTTTTTGCGCCCAGCATTGGTGCTGTCAAGGATGTGCTCGACAGGGCCGACTACGCGGCCATCTCGTCCGCCGCGGTGGATCCAGCATGCTTCCTCGGTGGATGGCTGCCCGGCGCGTATCTGTGGGACTACGACATGCCGTCCTACTCGAACCGCGCGGGGGACAACAACGGCTACTACCTGTTATCGCGCGTGAGCGAGGTCAACCGCGGCGCGCTGCAAGCCGTTCTGAAGGACCTACCGGGCTGCGAGAAGCTGACCGACGGACTCATCGACGAGGTCATATACGAGGTCGCCCGCCGTGGGATACCGACCGTGCGTGGGCTCGCGAGCGGCGGACGCAGCGCCAGCGGCGACCTGGGCCTCTTCGTGGCGGCACGCCTGCTGCAGGACGACTTCCGCGACAAGCAGGAACAGGCTGTGTGGCTGCCCAGCTGGAGCCGAACCGCGAGCGGCTCGCGCCTGATCATGGTGCTGCCGGTGGATCCCTACCGCGCGCACCTCGACGACCTCGGGCGCGCGTTAGACAAGGATTCGGCCCATCGGCCAGACTTGCTCATCGTGGGCATCGAGGTCGAAGAAGGCATAGTGCGGTGCAAGTTCACGCCAGTGGAGGTCAAGTTCCGTGGGCCGGGGCAGCCGATGCCCCTTGTCGAGCGGGAAGCTGCTTTGAGGCAGGCACGCTCACTGTCGGAGTTGCTTACCATGCTGCAAGCCGTCGCCTCGGAGGCCGATGGCGGCGTGATGTGGCGAGTGACCTTGCAGGACCTGCTGGTGTCTATCGTTAGCTACGGGTTCCGCGTCTACAGCCAACAGCCGACGGTTCTACGCTCGGCCGCGGACTGGTCGGCTCTGCACGAGCAGGTCACGGCCGCGATTCTCGGCGACTCCGCTAGCCTCGAGATCGACGAGGCCGGCCGGCTCATCGTCATTGACGCGACCGTGCAAAGCGGCCCCCAAGATTCGGACGCGGACGGCCAATACAAGACTATCGTGCTATCGCATGCGGACGCCGGTCGCATTGTGCGGGGCGATGCGGGTGCGCTGCGAGGGCAGGTCCAGGGCAAGTTGGGGCTCTGGCAGGTCATGCCTGTCGCGCCAGAGGCAAACCTTACCGGAGAAGGCGGCTCGACACAGCAGGTTGGCGACTCTGTAGCGCCGACCGGCCAAGCACTCGATGGCTCCGGCGGGCTAGGTACGTCCGACGAGGCATCCATCGCGGATCCCGGCGAGGCGCCGGGACCGGGACAAGAAGCCCAACTTTCACGGGAAACCGATACCGCCCCTTTCGAAAGTGCTCGGCCAGCGGAGGGCTTACCCGTACCGGCCAAGACGACCGCCACACCATCGGGGCATGGCGTGGTGCTCGAACTGGGCTCGGCCGTCGACGGCTTCGCTGCGGGGCCGCGCTGCGTGGATCTGAGCGACACGCGCCTGAACCAACTGAACATTGGAGTGGTCGGCGACCTTGGAACCGGCAAGACGCAGTTCCTGAAGTCACTCGTGTACCAAGTGGCTAAGGCGCAAGATTTCAACCGCGGCAAGCGTCCGAACTTCTTGGTGCTCGACTACAAGAAGGACTATGTTTCGGCCGACTTCGTCGCTGCAACGGGCGCCCGAGTCATTCGTCCGCACCGCATGCCAATCAACGTGTTCGACACGACCGGGATGCCCGAGGGCAAGGTGAAGTGGTTGGTCCGCTTTCAGTTCTTCGCAGACGTGCTCGACAAGATCTACTCGGGAATCGGGCCGGTGCAGCGGGCTCGACTCAAGGAGGCCGTTAAGAAGGCGTACCAGGACCGCGGCGAAGTGGGTGACGACCCCACCATCTACGATGTGCATGCGCAATACCACGCGCTGCTCGGCAATGGCGCTGACTCGATCTCGTCGATCATCGACGACCTCGTCGACGCGGAACTGTTCGCCGAGCAGCCGCCTCGCGATGCCGCGACCGACACCACGTTCGATGGGGTCGTGGTCGTCGCCCTGGGCGACCTCGGTCAGGACGACCGCACGAAGAGCATGGTCGTGGCCTTCATGCTGAACCTCTTCTACGAGCGGATGCTGCGAACCTCGAAGCAGCCGTACGTGGGCACGGACCCGCAGCTGCGCTACATCGACTCGTTCCTACTCGTGGACGAGGCCGACAACATCATGCGCCACGAGTTTGACGTGCTTCGCAACATCTTGCTGCAAGGCCGGGAGTTCGGTGCGGGTGTGGTGCTGGCCTCCCAGTTTCTCAGCCACTTCAAGGCCGGGACCACCGATTACCGCGAGCCGCTACTCACCTGGTTTATTCACAAGGTCCCCAACGTCAAACCGCAGGAGCTGATTGCGTTGGGCTTCACGGGCGACGCGCCCCGACAAGCCGAGCGCGTGAGCGGACTACCAGTGCACCAGTGCCTAGCCAAGACCCACGGTCTGCCCGGGGAGATCATTCGAGGTAAGCCGTTTTTCGAGCTGCTGGCCGAGCAATCGACTACCTCGGGCACCGAGCACTAGAAGGGGCTACGGGCCACCTGCTATTGGAGGTGGAGCTGTCTAGGGCGTGTTCCTAGCGCCGGGCCGCGCGCCTAGCAGGCTTTGTCTGGCGTTGCACGCGAATCCTGGCCGCGGCCCTTGCGCGCTCGGCAAGCAGTTGCCGCCCTGTTAAGCAACCACGGGCCAGCGGGCATTGCTCGCAAATGGGCTCGCGCGGCTTGCAGGTCGTGGCGCCCAGATCGAGGATGGCCCAGTTGACCTCTCGGCCGCTACCGTGGGAGACGAATCGCTTGGCGAGCGCTTGCAAGTATGGGTCGAAGCGGATGTCAACGAGGTCGCGCGGGCCGAAGTAGCGTTCCAGCACGCGCGACATGTTGGTATCGAGGAGTGCTTCAGGCTTGCCATGCACAAACATCAGGATCGCGCTCGCTACGTACTGCCCCACCGCGGGGAGCTGCTCGAGCTCCCGGCGGGCTTCGGGGAACTTTCCGTTGAGAGCGACGACTGCCCTCGCGAGCCGCGTGAGCGACTCGGCGCGTCGTCGCCACAATCCCAGCGGGCGCAAGAACTGTTGAAGATCCCCACTCACGGCCGTGGCTAGCGCCTCCCAGGATGGGTAGCGCTCGACGAAATGACCCATCACCGCGTCGACGGACTCAGCTCGAGTGCGTTGCAGCAGCACCTCGCTGACGATCTGCTCATAGTGACTGGCCTGCGAACGGCGCCAGCTGAATTTTCGGCCATGCAGCGCGAACCAGACGAGTAGGCGGCGGCGAGCCGTGACCACGCGCTGGGAGCTTGCCCGCCGCGTGTCCCGCGGCGCTAGCGGGCGAGGAGGGGGCTTYGAAGACACCTTGTAAAAGAGCCTTTGCTCGGTTGCATGCCTGCGGACACTGACCCATGAAGCTCAGTCATAGAGTCATGCGTCAACCTACCCATTCGCTCAATAGAAGCTCTATTTGATCAAACATACTGTATCCGGACGTGATTAGGATCTGAGCGATATCTCGCGATCAGGCCAATCGCCATCTTCGCCGTTTGAGTAAAGGACCACGAATCTCTTTGGCCCCGGGCCGGGAGGACGAAATCCCCCAGATTGCCAGCACCGGGCAGCAGCCTCGCGATTGGATCAGCGCCAGTGTTCTTTGCACTGCCGCCCTCGTAGGCCGCGTCAACAATCAGGTCGCCGAATCCGAGTTAAGGGAACGATGTTCGTCATCAATCAGGATGTGGGCAGGTACTTGAGTACTGGCCGCGAGGAGCACGACGAGGAGATTGCGCCCGTTGTTGCCGTCGACCGCAGCGATCGAACTGAAAGGCATTTCGGTCAATCAGTGGCCAGCAGCGCGAAGCAAGTCGCTCAATGAAATCTCCAGCGCCCGTGCGATCTGCGCGAGCTTGAGCACTGCAACGTTGTTGTCTCCGCGCTCCACGCGACCGACGTAACTCCGATCGACGTCGGCCAGCAATGCGAGCTTTTCTTGGGAGATTTCTTGTGCTTTGCGCGTGGTGCGAATGGCATTTCCGATGGCGACGAGCAGCGGATCTTGACGTTGACTTGAAAGATTTGGCACCAATCGATAGTTGCCAAATGGCGTACATTGCGCCACGGTCCATGTACCGCGAAAATGTGTAGGCCGTTGATGACGTGTCGTGATTCGGAACTTTCGGTGCGTCTCCAACGGCCCGTGCTTTTTCAACTCAGGGAGACAACAAAATGACCAAGTCCAAAGAAATCTACATATCCTTCGGCGTCGACGTAGACGCCGTATCCGGCTGGCTGGGCTCCTACGGCGGCCAGGATTCCCCCGACGACATCTCCCGCGGCATGTTCGCGGGCGAGGTCGGCGTGCCCCGCCTGCTGCACCTCTTCGAGTACCACGACATCAAGGCCTCGTGGTTCACGCCCGGCCATTCGATCGAGACCTTTCCCGCGCAGATGCAGGCGGTGGCCGATGCGGGCCACGAGATCGGCCTGCACGGCTACAGCCACGAGAACCCGATCGCGATGACGCCGGCGCAGGAAGAGGTGGTGCTCGACAAGAGCATCGAGCTCATCACCTGGCTCTCGGGCCGGCGGCCCACGGGGTACGTGGCGCCGTGGTGGGAGTTCAGCCCGGTCACCAACGAGCTGCTGATCAAGAAGGGCATCAAGTACGACCACAGCCTGATGCACCACGACTTCCATCCCTACTACGTGCGCGTCGGCGACTCGTGGACTCGGATCGACTACCGCAAGCATCCCGATACCTGGATGAAGCCGCTGCGGCGCGGCTTCGAGACTGAGCTGGTCGAGATCCCGGCCAGCTGGTACCTCGACGACCTGCCGCCGATGATGTTCATCAAGAAGTCGCCCAACAGCCACGGCTTCGTGAACCCGCGCGACGTCGAGCAGATGTGGCGCGACCAGTTCGACTGGGTCTATCGCGAGATGGACTACGCGGTGTTCCCGATCACGCTGCACCCCGACGTCTCGGGCCACCCGCAGGTGCTGCTGATGCTCGAACGCCTGATCCGGCACTTCCAGGCCTTCCCGGGCGTGCGCTTCGCGACCTACGACCAGGTCGCGGACGACTTCCTGCGGCGCCAGCCGCGGGCCTGAGCGCCACGGCCATCCTCATCAGCAGCAGCGATGCACGCCCATGGACGCCACCACCACCACACCGCGCGGCGATGCCGCGAACGACGCCGCGCGCGACGCCCGGCCTGACACCTTCAGCGACACCCACGCCATCATCGCCTGGGCGCCGCCCGAGGTCACACCGAAGCAGGTGACCTACGCCACCTGGGTCTGCTTCTTCGCCTGGGCCCTGGCGGTGTACGACTTCATCCTCTTCGGCACCTTGCTGCCGCGGCTGGGCGACCACTTCCAGTGGACGGCCGCCGAGCAGGCCCGGCTCAACACCTGGGTCACGCTGGGCACCGGGCTGGTGGCTTTCGGCATCGGGCCGATCGTCGACCGGCTCGGGCGCCGCAAGGGCATCGTCATCGCGGTCTGCGGCGCGGCGATCTGCTCGGGGCTCACGGCCGTCGCGGGCTGGGTGGCCGGTGCCTCGGCCGGGCTGGGCTTCGTGCTGCTGGTGCTGGTGCGATCGCTGGCGGGGCTGGGCTACGCCGAGCAGACCATCAACGCCACCTACCTGAGCGAGCTGTTCGCCGTCGTCCACACCGACCCGGCCGCCACGCGGCGGCGCGGCTTCATCTACGCGCTGGTGCAGGGCGGCTGGCCGATCGGCGCGGTGCTGACGGCCGTGCTGGTCACCATCCTCTATCCGCTGGGCGAGCGCTGGTTCGGCGCGGGCGGGGGCTGGTCGCTGTCCTTCCTGTTCGCGATGTTCCCGGCCGTGGTGATCGTGATCCTGGGGCGCCGGCTGGTCGAGACGCCGCAGTTCCTCACGGCGCGGCGCATCGCCGAGCTGCAGGCCGCGGGACGGCCGGCGCATGCCTGGGCGCTGGCGATCACGCGGGGCGTCGACCTGGAGGTGGGGCACCACACGGGCATCGGCGCGATGTTCCGGGGCGCGTCGCTGCGGCCGCTGCTGTCGCTGGGGCTGGCCTTTCTGCTGAACTGGTTTGCGATCGTGATCTTCACGGTGCTCGGCACCTCGGTGCTGGGCGGCTCGGGCGGCACGCCGGGCAAGGGGGTGGATTTCTCGAACGCGCTGCAGGTGCTGATCGTCTCCAACCTGGCGGGCTTCCTCGGCTATGTGTTCCACGGCTGGCTGGGCGACCGCATCGGGCGGCGCAACACGGTGGCGCTGGGCTGGATGGTGGGCGGGGTGGCCTTCTGGGCGATGTTGCAGGCGCCGCAGGGCGACTTCTGGCGCATCGTGCCGCTGTACTCGCTGGGGCTGTTCTTCCTGATGGGGCCGTATGCGGCGGTGCTGTTCCTCATCGGCGAGAGCTTTCCGAGCCGCATCCGCGCCACGGCCGGGTCTTTCATCGGCGCGCTGGGGCAGCTGGGCGCCATCGCGGCGGGGTTCGGCATCACGCACACGCTGTCGCAGGGGGCGGACTGGGTGCAGGCCGCCATGGTCTGGGGCGCGCTGCCGTGCCTGCTGTCGGGTGGGTTGATGTGGCTGGTGCCGCATGTGGAGCCTGGGGGGGTGAAATGACAACCAGCGAGACACGGGCACCACGCCTCGTTGCGAATGATCGAGCAGATGGTGGCGGCGGGCGTGGTCGGAGCGAGCGCACCAGGGCGAAGCAGGTTGCCTCTCCATTCCCGACCGCGCGCCCACTCAGGCTCGCACCGTCGCTCTACCTGCCGACTCCCAAGGCCAAGCCCACGCGCAGCGAGCCCGCCGCCCTTGTCGGAACCCAGGTGAACCGCCTGCGCCAGGCTGCCGGCGTCTCGGCCCTGGAGCTTTCACAGCGCTCGGGCGTGTCCCGCTCCATGCTCTCGCGCATCGAGAACGGCCAGGTATCGCCCTCCGTCGAGACCCTGGACCGGCTGGCAAACGCCCTGGGCATTCCGCTGACACGCTTCTTCGCCGACCAGCGCTGCCGCACCGATTTCAGCCATGTGCCCGCGGGCAGGGGCCTTCGGGTGGAACGTTTCGGGTCTGTCGCGGACTACCGTTTCGAGTTGCTCGGGCATGCGCTCTCGGGAAATCTGTTCGTCGAGCCCTATCTGGTCACGCTGCAACCCGATGCCCGACCCCATGTGACGTTTCAGCATCCGGGCCTGAAGTTTCTATATCTTCTATCGGGCGCCGTGACCTATCGCTATGGCCCCAGGCGCGTGAAACTCAGCGTCGGTGATTCGCTGCTCTTCGATGCCACCGCACTGCACGGCATCGAGGACATCGGCACGCTGCCGGTGTCGTATCTCTCCGTTGTCTTTACTTTGCGTGGCTAGGCACGAAGGGATCTCGTGCGGCGTCGCCGACTGCCGCACGTGCCAAAAGACGGCTCAGATTCGGTCCCAGAGGTCAGGCGATCTTGAGGCGGCGCAGTTCCGGCGCCAGGCTCACGCCCGCCGCCCGCTTCACGGCCTGGTTGACSGCRGCGCGGAGCGAGCCAAGGTCCKTTTGCACCATGCGCTGCACGCATTCGAGCGCGGTGCTGCGCTCGAGCATGCCGTGGAAGGGCTCGTCGTCWTGCCCGATTGCCACGATGGCCTCGCCGTTCGCGAGGCGGTACAGCAGCAGCATCCARTGGTGGTTTTCCAGCAGGGRGCACTCGTGCTGACGGGCCTGGGCGTAGGCCGGCGAAGCGGCGAGGGCGCGCACCGCGCTCGCGAAGGCCGCCAGGACTTCAGGTGAGCCAGTTGCATCGCCGCCCTGCAAAGTGAGCTTGACCGGCAGAATGCGGCCAGAAGCGGGTGCTCGTGACTGTCCGGTTCTGGCGCCCTCGCAAGAGCGGGGCCGCAGTGTCGACGCCATTCGCCTTCGGTGCTGTCGATGCGCCGTTCGAGCCGTAAACGGCCCAAGGAACACATACTGACGGAGCAGAAAGGCCAAAGTCGATGTGGTCGCCTCGGTAACGGGGAAACGGTCTTCACGCTCAGGGACCGATCTCAGCGGGCAACCGGCCTGCGGCTTCGACCTTCTGTGTGCTACTGAACATACAAATCGGCCTGGCCTGCGTAAGGTGGGCAACCAAACTGATACAGATCGCCCCCGCGATAACCTCAGATGTCGGCCTCCTCCAGCGCCAATATGAATCACCTGCTCGCAGCACTGGCGGGCGCCGACCAGCGGCGCTGGCTGCGTCAGCTTGAGCAGTCGAGATGCCGCTCGGGCAGATCCTGTACGAGCCCGGCGGCATTCTGAGCCACGTGTACTTCCCGACCACCGCTATCGTCTCGCTCCTGAGCGTGACGAAAAACACGACCTCCGCCGAGTGCGCCGTCGTTGGTAATGAAGGCGTGGTCGGCGTTGCGCTCTTCATGGGGGGATTCCACAGTTGGCCGTGCGGTGGTGCATAGCGCAGGCCATGGTTTCCGGCTGCAAGCGCAGACGATGAAGGACGAGTTCAACCGTGGCGGCCCAGTGCTGCATCTGATGGTTCGCTCTGTCCAGGCGCTGATGACGCAGATGGCGCAGACGGCGATGTGCAACCGGCACCATTTGCTGGATCAACAGTTGTGCCGCTGGCTCCTGCTGAGTTTGGACCGACTGCGGAGCGGCAACGAACTCGTGATGACCCAGGGGTTGATCGCCAGCATGCTCGGGGTGCGTCGCGAAGCGTGACTGAGAGCGTCTCCAAGTTGCAGGAGGTCGGGCTGATTCGCTATGCACGTGGCCGGATCGAGGTCCTCGACCGCAAGGCTCTGGAGAAGCGCGCGTGCGAATGCTACGCATTGGTCGAAGGGGAGTACAGGCGGCTGCTCTCCCCAAAGAAAGTGATGGCTCCGAATCGCCGTACCGGGGCACTGCGGGGCACGGGCGCGCGGTGACGGCGATCGATCTTCCAGAGGTTCTCCAACTCCAGCTGTTTGGACGTGATGCATCTGGTGCTTCTTTTTGTGAGCCGACCACGAGCAGCGCGCCAGACTCGTTGCAGGCGGCACAGGGCAAGGCGTGCCAGGCCAGACGACTCGACACCCTCACCCAGATCCGATAGGCTTATCCGCCAGCGTCCGACCCGTTTGGGTATCGGCGGCCGGCTTTCGCGCCGGCGCTATCTGCGCGACGCTGACGCAACGCAAACGTGACCGCCTCTTTGAAAGGAATCCGCATGGCCGATCCAGCACTCCCGCAAGGAAGCGACGTACCCCCCCTGGTCGATGCACTAGACAAAAACAAGAAAGCAACAGGAGACGTCCAGGAAGCTGCCGAGGAACTAGCAGTGATCCACGAGGTGCTGGATCAGGGCATAACCAAGGAGGCGCGCACGGGCGACGTGGATCAAGCCGTTGAACAGACGGGCGAGATTGAAAAGCGACTGACCAAGTCCGCCGAGGTGCTGGAAGGCGTGAACGAAACTTTGGAGCAAGAAATTACACGCCAGGGTAAGGATGAAGAAGCCTCGAAGTGACCTTCGGTTTGCGAAGGACAAAAGGTCGGGTGCTCAGCCTACATAGAAGCTGGTCCCATTCGCAAGAATCGATTTTGCGATGCTGCTGATCACGACGCTGCTGATCAGCCAATCAGTACGGGCCACGCACCATGTCTTTGGTCGTTATCCTGGTCGAGGATAGCAAGACGATCCGGGAGAACTTGATCTCGGCGATGGCAGAACTCGTCGCCGCGGATGTGATCGCGATTGCGGAAACTGCCACGGACGCAATCGCTGTGATCGCAGCTTGTGGTGAAACCTGGGACCTGCTGGTTGTGGATCTATTTTTGAAGGAAGGTTCTGGATTGACCGTGCTGCGCGCATGCAAGGATCGGAGAGCATTTATCTGACGCCGTGCCGACGCTGAT
>NZ_JBFUCJ010000129.1:0-18756 GCF_056405295.1 Variovorax sp. P1_H2
ACATAGCCCGCGACGTTGTCGCTGTTTCGCAAGGCATCCTGCGGCGACATACGAGCCAGCATGAGCGCGCGATGAAAAAAGTAAACCTCTCCCGCTGCCTTCGTATGGAGGACATCGGGCATGTGGGCAAGCTCATGAATCAGTGTCGAAGCCCTTGAATCCATGGACGAGGAACTCTTCCTCAAGCCGRGAAAAGCACGCGAAATCATGATCTTGTGAAGGCCCGGAACCTGACAGACCGCAGCCACCACGCCTGAATCGCTCTCATCGACAACACAACCCAATGTCTCTGCAACGGACGCTGTTCTCGGCAGAAAGTCGCCGCACTTGAGCATGCTCAAGACGCCCTTCATCCTCCACAGCCCTTGCTCGATCCGGAAAGGGCCCATTCCTTCCACGGACCCAAACCACTTTTCGAAGCGGGTTTGCTCTTGAAGATCCCATCTCAGAATTGCTTCGTACCGTATGGATACATGCATCTTGGCGATGGCGACTGTTTCAGACATGTTGCGGCAAAAGTCCTTCTGCTCGACCAATGTCAGGTACGTTTTCATTTCCTCGGCGATTTCGGACACGGCGCCCCCTTGGTTGAAAGGGGACGCTATCAGGATTCAGATGCGATCGGCATTCAGAATCCACGGAGAGAGATTTCCGCCGGGCTATTCGACCGTTTCCATAAACAGTTGAAACGCCGCGAGCGCCGCGGCGCCGACCCGTGTTGGAACCCAAGCTCGCAAACAGCGAAAAGACTAAAAGGAAACGTAGCCGGACTTGGAGACGCTGCGCCAGGAGCTACTCCCATGGACAAGTCGCCTGGATGCTCAACGTCCGCGAGCTATTCGTCGGAGTCGCGCCGAAGCACTTTCGCCACCACCCCCCCCGCAAACCCCCGCGCCATCAAGAACCGCACCTGCCGGGCCCGCTCGGCCGCATCCTGCGGCAGGGCGTCGAAACGGCGGCGCCAGACCTCTCTCGCACGCTCGAGTTCGCTGCCCTGCAGTCCCGCCACCGCTTCGGCCACCGCCTCGGGGGCGATGCCCTTGTGCAGCAGCTCTTGCCGGACCCGGGCGGCGCCCATGCGGGACGCGCGCTGGTGCAGCACCGACTGCACCACCCTCGCCTCGCTGATGAAATCCTTGGCCGCCAGCTCGTCGAGGGCGACGGCCAGGGTGCCGGGCTCTTCCTCGTACTTCTTGAGCTTGCGCTCGAGTTCGGCGCGCGAATGCTCGCGCTGGCTCAGGAGGCGCAGGGCGCGCCCCTTGAGCGACGGCGCACTGAAGGCCATGGCGCGCGGATTACTTCTTGTCGGCCTTCTCGGCCTTGTCGGCCTTCTCGACCGCTGCAGCGTCGGCGTTCACTACCGCTTCGGCCAGCAGCGGAATGCCCAGCGACTCGCGCACCTTGTTCTCGATCTCGCGCGACAGATCGGGGTTCTCGCGCAGGAACTCGCGCGCGTTGTCGCGGCCCTGGCCGATCTTCTCGCCGTTGTAGGCATACCAGGCGCCCGACTTGTCGACGATCTTGGCGTTGACGCCCATGTCGATGATCTCGCCCTCGCGGCTGATGCCCTCGCCGAACAGGATGTCGAACTCGGCGGTCTTGAACGGCGGCGACACCTTGTTCTTGACCACCTTGACCTTGGTCTCGTTGCCGATGGCTTCGTCGCCCTTCTTGATGGTGCCGATGCGGCGGATGTCCAGGCGCACCGAGGCGTAGAACTTCAGCGCGTTGCCGCCGGTGGTGGTTTCGGGCGAGCCGAACATGACGCCGATCTTCATGCGGATCTGGTTGATGAAGATGACCATGCAGTTGGTCTTCTTGATGGTGGCGGTGAGCTTGCGCAGGGCCTGGCTCATCAGGCGGGCCTGCAGGCCGGGCAGCGAGTCGC
Source organism: Variovorax sp. P1_H2 (assembly GCF_056405295.1). Classification (NCBI taxonomy): domain Bacteria; kingdom Pseudomonadati; phylum Pseudomonadota; class Betaproteobacteria; order Burkholderiales; family Comamonadaceae; genus Variovorax; species Variovorax sp. P1_H2. Next base: position 1,889 of record NZ_JBFUCJ010000129.1, read on the forward strand.
CCATCTCGCCTTCGATTTCGGCCTTGGGCGTGAGCGCGGCGACCGAGTCGACCACGATCAGGTCGACCGCGCCGGAACGCACCAGCGAATCGACGATCTCGAGCGCCTGCTCGCCGGTATCGGGCTGGCTGATGAGCAGGTCGGACAGGTTGACGCCGAGCTTCTGGGCGTACTGGACGTCGAGCGCATGCTCGGCATCGACGAAGGCGCAGGTGCCGGCCTGGCGCTGCATCTCGGCGATGACCTGCAGCGTGAGCGTGGTCTTGCCGGAGGATTCAGGACCGTAGATCTCGATGACCCGGCCGCGCGGCAAGCCGCCGACGCCGAGCGCGATGTCCAGGCCCAGCGAGCCGGTGGAGACCACCTGGATGTCTTCCAGCGCCTCGCCTTCGCCCAGCCGCATGATCGTGCCCTTGCCGAACTGCTTTTCGATCTGGGCCAGGGCGGCCTGCAGGGCCTTGGCCTTTTCGCTGTTGGGGACCGAGATGCTGGTGCCTTTGACGAGTGCGTCCATTTGGGAAACTCCTTGAATATCAACGGGTTGCAGGAAATTCATCCTGCTGCTTTTAACCACAGGCTGGATGCTTGAACAGTAGTGTAGCGGCTGATACAGAACGAGGGCGCCATTTTTTGGTCAGTTTGCCTTACTATTCGGCCGCATGAAAATCCCCTCCGACGCCTGGCGCCAGACCCACCTGGGGCGCCTGCTGGGCCACGCGATGCGCCGCTTCGACGAGCGCGTGCTGGCACTGATGGCGCACGACCCCGAGGTGCCGCTGGCGCTGTCGAACCTGGCCGCCCGCGCACAGGTGAGCGCCGCCCACATCCACATCACGCGGCACTTGGCGCGCGAAGGCTCGCGGCTGACCGAGCTGGCCGAGCGCGCCGGCATGAGCAAGCAGGCAATGGGCCCGCTGGTCGACCAGTGCGAAGCCTGGGGCCTGGTCACGCGCGGGCCCGACCCGCTCGATGCGCGGGCGCGGCGGGTGCTGTTCACCCCCGACGGCCTGGCCTGGCTCGAGGCCTTCCGCAACGCCGTGACGCAGGCCGAGGACGAGTTCCGCGCCAGCGTCGGCAGCGAGATCGCCACCGTGGTAACCATCGGACTCGAAGCCTATCTAGCGACCTAGAATTCGAAGTTGTCTGGAGGCAAGGCACCATGCGAATACTCATTGCAGAAGACGACCAGGTGCTGGCCGACGCGCTGCTGCGCAGCCTGCGCACCTCGGGCGCGGCGGTCGACCACGTGGCGACCGGCTCGCAGGCCGATGCCGCGCTGATGACCAACAGCGAATTCGACCTGCTGATCCTCGACCTCGGCCTGCCCAAGCTGCACGGCCTCGAGATCCTCAAGCGCCTGCGGGCCCGGGGCTCGCAGCTGCCGGTGCTGGTGCTGACCGCGGCCGACAGTGTCGAGGAGCGCGTCAAGGGCCTGGACTACGGCGCAGACGACTACATGGCCAAGCCCTTCTCGCTGCAGGAGCTCGAAGCCCGCGTGCGGGCCCTCACGCGGCGCGGCATGGGCGGCACCAGCAACGCGATCAAGCATGGCCCGCTGGTCTACGACCAGGCGGGCCGGGTGGCGACCATCGACGGCAAGATGATCGAGCTGTCAGCCCGCGAACTGGGCCTGCTCGAGGTCCTGCTGCAGCGCGCCGGCCGCCTGGTCAGCAAGGACCAGCTGGTCGAGCGCCTGTGCGAATGGGGCGAGGAGGTGAGCCTCAACGCGATCGAGGTCTACATCCATCGGCTGCGCAAGAAGATCGAGAAGGGGCCGGTGCGCATCGCGACGGTGCGCGGACTCGGCTACTGCCTCGAGAAGATCCCTGGATGAAGCCCACCCCCGTTGCTTGCTCACTTCGTGTAGCCGCCTCCCCCCTCAAGGGGGCAACACCAGCGGCCCGGCAAAGCCGGTTCCGCGGTGTTCCACGAACGGGCCTCGCTGTGCGGGCCGGCTTGTTTCAAGCGTCGCAGATCATGCGATAGCGTTGTGGAAAACTGAGACAGCCTGCGGACGAGCCGGGTGAAACTTTTTCAGCGCGCGCAGCGCTCTCTCTTCGGCGAAATCCTCGACTGGATGCTCACGCCGCTGCTGCTGCTGGTGCCGGTCAGCATCGGCGTGAMCTGGCTGGTGGCGCAGGGCATCGCCAATGCCCCCTTCGACCGGGCCCTCGAATCCAATATCCAGACGCTGGCCCGGCTGGTCGACACGGACAATGGCCGGATCAAGTTCGTGCTGCCGCAGCCGGCGCGCGAGATCCTCGGCAGCGACGAAGTCGACCAGGTCTACTACCAGCTGCTCGACGGCCAGGGCACGCTGCTGAGCGGCGAGCGCGACGTGCCTTTCCCCAGCACGGACGACCCGCCGGTGCCGGGCGTGGTCTACCTGCGCAACGGCCAGATGCATGGCCGGCAGGTCCGCATCGCCTCGCTCTGGGTCGCCGGCAGCACGCCCGATGCGCCGCCGGCGCTGCTGCAGGTGGCCGAGACCCGCGAGAAGCAGTCGGTGCTGGCGACCGAGATCATCAAGGGCGTGCTGCTGCCGCAGTTCGCGATCCTGCCGCTGGCGGTGCTGCTGATCTGGCTGGCGCTGGTGCGCGGCATCAAGCCGCTGTCGGTGGTCGAGGCGCGGATCCGCGAACGCAAGCCCGGCGACCTGAGCCCGCTGGACGAATCCTCCGTGCCGCTCGAGGTGGTGCCGCTGGTGCTGTCGGTCAACGACCTGCTGAGCAAGCTCAACGACTCGATCGGGACCCAGAAGCGCTTTCTGGCCGATGCCGCGCATCAGCTCAAGACGCCGCTGGCGGGCCTGCGCATGCAGGCCGACCTGGCGCAGCGCGAAGGCGCCAACGCCGAGGAACTCAAGAAGTCGCTCAAGCAGATCGGCCGCGCCAGCGTGCGGGCCACGCACACCGTCAACCAGCTGCTGTCGCTGGCCCGCGCCGAGGGCAGCGGCGCCAACATCGGACGCCAGCCCTGCGACCTGGCCCGGCTCACGATCGAGGTGGTGCGCGAGGCCGTGCCGCGGGCGATCGACAAGCGCATCGACCTGGGCTACGAGGGCGCGGAGGCGGGCTCGCCCGGGGTGGTGTTCGAAGGCAATCCGACGCTGCTGAAGGAGCTGGTGCGCAACCTGGTCGACAACGCGATCAACTACACGCCCTCGGTGCCCGATCGGCCCGGCGTGATCACGGCGCGGGTGCTGGCCGATCCCTTCGGCCATGTCCTGGTGCTGCAGGTCGAGGACAACGGCCCGGGCATCGCGGAGCAAGATCGCGAGCTGGTGTTCCAACCCTTCTACCGGGTGCTCGGCAACGAGGCCGACGGCTCCGGACTGGGCCTGCCGATCGTGCGCGAGATCGCGCGCCAGCACTTCGCGACGGTCCGGCTGGAGGACGCGCACCCCGGCCAGCAGCCGCCGGGGACGCTGGTGAGCCTGAGGATCGATGCCAGCGAGAGCGAACGGCGCGCGCGCGAGGCGGGCTCGAAGGGCTGACGACCACGACACCTTCGGCTGCCGGCAGGCGTCAGGCCTGCGTCCACGGATCGATGAGACCGACCCCGGTCGCCGTGAAGTCGTCGACATTGCGCGTGACCACGTTGAAGCCATGCTCCAGCGCCGTGGCGGCAATCATCGAATCGCGGAACGACCTCGGATCGGGCACGTGCAGGCCGGCGCAATGAAGGGCCGTCAAGCCGTTGAAGGGCAGCACGCGGCCGTCGAAGTTGCGCAGCACCGCCTCGCACCAGGTCCGAAGCGCAACGCCCTGCGCCGGGTCCGTGCGTTCCATCCGGCGCACGCCGATTTCGAGTTCCAACGCTGTGATGGCCGAGAGGTAGAGCCGATTGGCCGGCTGCCGCGCCGCCCATTGACGCACCGCCACAGAAGGCTTGGGTTTGCCACGGCGCAACTCCGAGATCACATTCGTGTCGAGCAGAAACATGTCATTCGAGGTTGGCGGCTTGCACGCTGCCAGCCAGCCGGGGAGGCTCGAAGTCGAAATCTCCGCCTGGAACGGCGTCCATGAGGTCGAGCAGGCTGCGCGGCTTCTCGCTGGCCATCTGGTAGTAGTCCTCGATCTTGAGCAGCGCGTAGGCAGGCCGCCCGCGATCGGTGATGAACACCGGCCCTTCGGCCGCCGCGCGCTTGGCCGCGCTGACATCGCGCGTGAAATCACGGCTCGAAAAGGTATGCACGGTCATTGTCGCTCCCATCGCCAGTGTCGAACCGGCATTTGTTTGTATGTTGCGACAAAGTTGGATCTATCGCAATCCTTGGGGGTCTCAGCGCAGGCCTAAGGCTTTGCCGGCGGGTTCGGCCGGATCTGCAGCATCTCCGGCCGGACCTGCTGCTGCAGGCGCTGCGGCTCGGTCTCGCTGAACCGGGCAGGCTCGGCGCCGAAGAGGGCGAGGCCGCCGCGGGTCCAGACGAAATAGCCCAGGTTGGCGATCAGGAGTGCGACGACGACCCAGCGCAGCATCATCGCGAAACGCCCTGAGGGCGAACACTGACTTCGGAACTGCTGATCAGCTGGACGCCGGAGGCGGTGCGCACCAGCAGTTCGCCGCCCCAGCCCACGCCCTCGCAGTGCCCTTCGGTGCCGTCGCTGAGCCGAACGTCGCGGCCGCGCAGAATGTCGCGCGCAGCAAAGCGGGCCGCGAAGGGCACGAAGCCGCTCTCGTTGAAGAGCAGCACGTCGCGCAGCAGCGGCGCCGCGATGTCGCGCAGCACCTCGCCCGGCGTCGCGTCCGGACGCCATTCCTTCAGCCAGGCCGGCGGCGTGTTCATGCCCTGGGCCTCGCGCGGCCCGATGTTGATGCCGATCCCGATCACCAGGTAGCGCTCGGCGGTGTCCGGCTGGAGCAGGGCGGTCTCGATCAGGATGCCGACGAGCTTGCGCTCCTGCTTCCACAGGTCATTGGGCCACTTCAGCATCAGGCCGGCGGCCTGGGACGGGTCCAGGCTCTCGGCCACGCTGACGCCGACCGCCAGCGACAGGCCGGACCAGTCCCGCGGCGCCAGCGACAGGCCGAGCGAGAAGGTCAGCGAAGCAGGCTCCCCGGCATCCTGCGCGCTCTCCCAGTGTCGGCCCATCCGGCCGCGGCCGGCCGTCTGGCGCTCGGCCACCAGCAGCACCGGCGTGCAGTGGCCATCGCGCGCACGGCGCATCAGTTCGCTGTTGGTGGAGTCGATCTCGGCCGCCACCTCGACCCGCAGGCCGGGCAGCAACGGCGCCAGGCTCTGCGCGATCTCGTCCTCGAACCAGGGGGCGGCCATGCTGCTCAGCGCTTATCGGACTTTTCGGCCCTGGCGCTTTTCTTCTCGGCCTTCTTGCCGGATTTCTTCTCGCCCTTCTTCTTGTTCTTCTTGCTGCTCTTCTTCTTTTTCTTCTTTTTCACTTCGCCGCCGTCGTCGTCCTTCGGCGCCAGCAGCGTGCCCCGGCAGTCCGCGGTGCCGCACCAGCAGGGGAACTCGGACAACAGTTTCTCGGTGTAGGGCTCGTCGATGATCAAGCCGTAGTCGTAGCTCAACTCCTCGCCGGCGGCGATGTTGCGCAAGGCCTTGATGAAGATCCGGCCATCCTGCTCGTCGGCCTCGCAGCTCGGATCGCACGAGTGATTGATCCACCGCGCGGCATTGCCGTCGACGTTGCCGTCGATCACGCGGTCGTCGTCGATGTGGAAGTAGAAGGTGTGGTTGGGCTGGGCCGGGTCGTGCGGGTGCCGGCGCAGCGCTTCCTTCCACGAGATGACCTCGCCCTTGTACTCGATGAGCGTCTCGCCTTCTGCAATATCCTGCACGGCGAAGACGCCGTTGCCATGGACGCTGGAGCGCCGCGTCTGGATTCGGCGGCCGCCGGAAATGGGAGATTTGGAAGGCATCGCCGAAGTCTGTTAGTTTGAATATGTACGCATGCGCGTGCGCGTACGCACGCGAGAAGCGCCAGATTGTAAAGAGATGGCCCCCACGCTCCCCACTTCGTGTGGTTCGCTGCCCCCCGAGGGGGCCGCAGGCCGCCTTGGGGCGGCCCGGCGGCGGCCTGGTGGCCCCGTCCCGCCTCGCGTGAACGGCGAAAGGGAGACGGGCAACCGGGTCTGGTGCGTGCGGGTGAACAGAATGAATAGGATTGGTTGATGAAAACATTGGTGATTGCAGAGAAGCCGTCGGTGGCCCAGGACATCGTGCGTGCGCTCACGCCGGTGGCCGGCAAGTTCGACAAGCACGACGAGCATTTCGAGAACGACACGTACGTCGTGACCAGCGCCGTCGGCCACCTGGTGGAGATCCAGGCGCCCGAGGAGTTCGACGTCAAGCGCGGCAAGTGGAGCTTCGCCAATCTGCCGGTGATTCCGCCGCGTTTCGACCTGAAGCCGGTCGACAAGACCAAGACCCGGCTCAACGCCGTGGTCAAGCAAGCGAAGCGCAAGGACGTGACGCAACTCGTCAACGCCTGCGACGCGGGCCGCGAGGGCGAGCTGATCTTCCGCCTGATCGAGCAGTACGCCGGCGGCAAGGCGCCGCTGGGCAAGCCGGTCAAGCGCCTGTGGCTGCAGTCGATGACGCCGCAGGCGATCCGCGACGGCTTCGACCAGTTGCGCAGCGAGCAGCAGATGCAGGGCCTGGCCGACGCCGCACGCTCGCGCTCCGAGGCCGACTGGCTGGTCGGCATCAACGGCACGCGCGCCATGACCGCCTTCAACTCGCGCGACGGCGGCTTCTTCCTGACCACCGTCGGCCGGGTCCAGACGCCGACGCTGTCGGTGGTGGTCGAGCGCGAGGAAAAGATCCGCAAGTTCGTCAGCCGCGACTACTGGGAAGTACACGGCAGCTTCCTGGCCGAAGCCGGCAGCTACCCGGGCAAGTGGTTCGACCCGAACTGGAAGAAGCCGCCGCCCGGCCCCGACGGCGTGCCCGACCCCGAGCAGCGCGCCGACCGGGTCTGGAACGAGCGCGAGGCGCGCGAGATCGCCGATGCCGCCCGCGGCAAGCCGGCCACCGTCACCGAAGAAAGCAAGCCCACCACCAGCGCCTCACCGCTGCTGTTCGACCTGACCTCGCTGCAGCGCGAGGCCAACGGCCGCTTCGGCTTCAGCGCCAAGACCACCCTGGCGCTGGCGCAAAGCCTCTACGAGCGCCACAAGGCGCTGACCTATCCGCGGACCGACTCGCGCGCGCTGCCCGAGGACTACCTGCCGGTGGTCAAGGACACCATGAAGATGCTGGCCAACAGCGGCATGAAGCACCTCGCGCCCTTCGCCCAGCAGGCGGTCGACAACAACTACGTGAAGCCGTCGAAACGCATCTTCGACAACGCCAAGGTCAGCGATCACTTCGCGATCATCCCGACCTTGCAGGCCCCCAGCGGCCTGTCGGACGCCGAGCAGAAGCTCTACGACTTCGTGGTGCGGCGCTTCATGTCGGTGTTCTTCCCGAGCGCCGAATACCAGGTCACGACGCGCATCAGCACGGTCGAGCAGGGCGGCAAGAAGTACCCGTTCCGCACCGACGGCAAGGTGCTCGTCAAGGCCGGCTGGCTCGCGATCTGGGGCAAGGAAGCCGAGGACGACGAGAAGGAAGACGACAAGGACGGCAAGCGCCTGGTGCCGGTCAAGCCCGGCGAAGTGGTGAAGGCCGAAGCGGTCGACCTCAAGGGCCTGAAGACCCGGCCGCCTGCGCGCTATTCCGAAGCCACGCTGCTGGGCGCCATGGAAGGCGCGGGCAAGACCATCGACGACGACGAACTGCGCGAGGCCATGCAGGAGAAGGGCCTGGGCACGCCCGCCACGCGGGCGGCGATCATCGAAGGGCTCCTGGCCGAGAAGTACATGCTGCGCGAAGGTCGCGAGCTGATCCCGACGGCCAAGGCCTTCCAGCTGATGACGCTGCTGCGCGGGCTCGGCGTCGAGGAACTGTCCAAGGCCGAGCTGACCGGCGAGTGGGAATACAAGCTGGCGCAGATGGAGCACGGCAAGCTCAGCCGCGCGGCCTTCATGGCCGAGATCGCCGAAATGACCGAGCACATCGTGCGCAAGGCGAAGGAGTACGACCGCGACACGGTGCCGGGCGACTACGCGACATTGGCGACGCCGTGCCCGAACTGCGGCGGCGTGGTGAAGGAGAACTACCGGCGCTACAGCTGCACCGGCAAGGCGGGCGCTGGCGCAAGCGCCGACGCCCTTCGGCGTGCACAGGACGCCGCCGGCCAAGCCGGCAGCGAGCCCTGCGGCTTCTCCTTCGGCAAGTCGCCGGCCGGCCGCACCTTCGAGGTGGCCGAGGCCGAGGCGCTGCTGCACGACAAGCACATCGGCCCGCTGGAGGGCTTCCGCTCGAAGGCCGGCTGGCCCTTTACCTCCGAGATCATCCTGAAGTTCGACGAGGAAGCGAAGAACTGGAAACTGGAGTTCGACTTCGGCGACGACAAGAACGCCGACACCGGCGAGATCGTCGACTTCAGCCAGCAGGACACCGTGGGCCCGTGCCCGGTCTGCGGCGCGCCGGTGTTCGAGCACGGCAGCAACTATGTTTGCGAGAAGTCGGTGCCGACCACCACGCAGCCGACGCCGAGCTGCACCTTCAAGACCGGCAAGATCATCCTGCAGCAGCCGATCGAACGGGCCCAGATCGAAAAGCTGCTGGCCACCGGCAAGACCGACCTGCTCGACAAGTTCGTCTCGATGCGCACGCGCCGTGCCTTCAAGGCCTTCCTGGCCTGGAACAAGGACGAGGGCAAGGTGACTTTCGAGTTCGAGCCGCGGACCAGCAAGTTCCCGCCGCGCAAGACCTTTGCCAAAGCAGCACCGGCCGCCGCGAAGAAGGCGGCGGCGAAGGCTCCGGCGGCGAAGAAGCCGGCCGCCAAGAAGGCCGCCGCGCCCAAAGCGCCGCGCAAGGCGGGCGCGGGGCTCAAGCCCAGCGTYGCRCTGGCCGCGGTGATCGGCGCCGAACCGGTGGCGCGCACCGAGGTCATCAAGAAGCTGTGGGACTACATCAAGGCCAACGGCCTGCAGGACGCGGCGAACAAGCGCGCCATCAATGCCGACGCCAAGCTGAAGCCGGTGTTCGGCAAGGACCAGGTGACGATGTTCGAACTGGCCGGCATCGTCGGCAAGCACCTGAGTGCATGAAGGGATTCGCATGAAGACACTTCTTGCGGCGGCGTTCGTCGCCACGCTCTGCCTGGCAGGCTGCGCCTCGGGCGGCGCTTCCGGCAGCAGCGGCGCCGGCGCCACGGGCGGCAGCGGCATCACCGTGTTCGGCACGATAGACGCCGGCGTCAGCAACGTCCGCAACCAGAGCAAGTGATGCCGGGCGCCGGCGCGCTGGACTGCGCCTGGCTGCTGCCCGACCCCGGCGTCGAGCCCGCGCAGGCGGACGTCCGGATCGCGATCCACGGCGATCGCATCGCGGCCGTCACGCCGCTCGACCGGGCCGTGCCGGGGCCGCGCCGTCTGGCCTTGCCCGCGCTGTCAAACGCGCACGACCACGCGCGCACCTTCCGCACCGCGACCCTCGGCGCCTACGGCCACCCGCTCGAAAGCTGGCTGCCGTTCCAGGGCGTGCTGCCGGGCATGGACCCGTACCTGTGCGCGGCGACCTCTTTCGCGCGATCGGTGCGGCACGGCGTCGCCAACCTGATGGTCCACTACACGCGCGTGCAGGGCGGCATGGGCTATGCCGATGAGGCGCTCGCCGTGGCCCGCGCGGCGCGCGACGTCGGCGTGCGCATCGGCTTCGCGATCGCGATGCGCGACCGCCAGGGCATCGGCTACTGCGAGGATGCACAGGTGCTGAAGGCGCTGCGGCCGGGGATTCGCGATGCGGTCGCCGGCCGGCTGTCGGCCAGGCCGGTATCGCCGGCACAGCAGCTGGCGCAGGTCGACGAGGTCGCCGACAGCGTGCGCGAGGCCGGCCTGGAAGCGCACGTCACGGTGCAGTACGGCCCGACCGCGGTCCAGTGGTGCAGCACGCCGCTGCTCGAGGCGATCGCCCGGGCGTCGGCCGACACGGGGCGGCCGGTTCACATGCATTGCCTGGAGACGCGCTACCAGCGCCAATGGGCTGACGCGGAGCATCCCGACGGCATCGTTCGCTTTCTCGACGACATCGGCCTGCTGAGTCCCAGGCTCACGCTCGCGCATTGCGCCTGGGCGCGTCCCGGCGAGCTGGCCTTGCTCGCCGAAAGAGGCGTGACCCTCGCGGTCAACACCAGCTCCAACCTCGGCCTGAAGTCCGGCATCGCGCCGGTGCCCGAAATGCTGAAGCGGGGCTGCCGCATCGCGATGGGCCTCGACGGCGGCGCCCTCGACGACGACGACGATGCACTGCGCGAGATGCGGCTGGCCCATGCGCTGCACCGCGGCTGGGGCTTCGACACGACGATGACGCGCGGCCAGCTGTGGGACTTCGCGGCACGCCACGGGCCGCGCGCGGTGCGCGGTGGCGACGCCCGTGGCGGCCGCATCGCGACCGGCGAGCCCGCCGACCTGATCGTGCTGGACTGGGACGCGCTGGACAATGACAGCCTGTTCCCGGGCATCGACCCGCTGGACTTGCTGCTCGCCCGTGCAAAGGGCGCGCACGTCGCTCAGGTGTTCGTCGGTGGCCGGCGGGTGGTCGACGGCGGCCGCGTGCAGGGCATCGACGAGGCAGCCCTGAACGCCGAGTTGCTGGCCCGCATGCGCGCCGCGCTGGCCTCGGACGGCGCGCCGGCCGCCTGGCTGGCCACGGCACGGGCACTGGCCGAGGACCTGGCGCCCTTCTATCGCGAAGGGCGCTTCGGCTGCTGCTGACCGGATCGGCGCGCCGGAGTCCGCTTCAACGCCTCAGCAGCGCCTGCCGCAGCAGCCGTGCCGCACGGTTGCGGATGCGGCCCGGCGCGCTGCGCAACGGCCCCTTCGGGCTGACCTTGGCGGTCGCGCAGGCCCAGAGAAAGTCCTGCAGGATCGCCGTGTCGTCGACCGTGTCGGTGGCGCCGTAGGTGTGGAACTCCGGATGCCACTGGGTGGCGGCGATGTAGCTGCGGCCGCGGTCGGCCTTGCGGCGGATGGCCTCGGGGATGCGGTCGGGGATGCTCCAGGCATCGACCTCGAAGCCGGGCGCGAGGTCCTTCACACCCTGGTGGTGGATGCTGTTGACGCGCGCGCGTTCCATCCCGGGGTAGAGCTTCGAGAGCCTCGACCCGGGCGTGATGCTGATTTCGTGGAAGTTCTGGTCGTAGGCCTCGGCGTCGCGGTGCCGCAGGCCGTTCGGGTGCTGCGCCTCGATGTCCTGGTAGAGGGTACCGCCGAAGGCCACGTTGATCAGCTGGAGGCCGCGGCAGACCCCGAAGATCGGCTTGCCGGCCTGCTCGAAGGCCTCGACCAGGGCCAGGTCGTAGAGGTCGCGGATGCGGTCGCCGATCCAGGCGTCCTTGAGCGGGACCTCGCCGTAGCTGCCGGGCCAGACATCGGCGCCGCCGTGCATCACGACGCCGTCGAGCCACTCGGCATAGTGCGACAGCTTGGTGTCGCCGCGCGCGGTCTCGCCGGTCGGGCAGGGCACCATCACCACCATCGCGCCGGCCGACATCAGCCAGTGCGCGATCGATTGCTCCACGTACTGCAGGGTCTTGTTGGTGAACAGCGAGCGCCCGGGGTCGGCGTGGGAAAAGCAGGCCGACAGGCCGATCTTCAGGCGACCGGAAACGGTTTGATTCATCTCATAGGGGCAACGCGCGGGCGCACCGCACTGTTGACATGGCGTTCATTCTGAAACGATCCGAGCTTTCGTGCACGGCTCGTGGCCGCGGCGCGACATCGGACGGCTCGCGCGGTGGCATCATCATCGCGACCCAACGCAGGAGACAGTCGATGAAGACCATCCAGGGGCCCGCCATCTTCCTGGCCCAGTTCGCGGGCGACGCAGCGCCTTTCAACTCCCTCGACGCGATCGCCGGCTGGGCCGCGGGCCTGGGCTACAAGGGCGTGCAGATACCGAGCTGGGACGCGCGCATCTTCGACCTCCGGAAAGCGGCCGAGAGCAAGACCTACTGCGACGAGGTGAAGGGCACGCTGGCCAGTCACGGCCTCGAGATCACCGAGCTGTCGACGCACCTCCAGGGCCAGCTGGTGGCCGTGCATCCGGCCTATGACGCCGGCTTCGACGGCTTCGCCGCACCCGAGGTGCGCGGCGACCCGGCCAGGCGGCAGCAATGGGCGGTGCAGCAGCTGCACTTCGCCGCACAGGCATCGGCCCACCTCGGCCTGACGGCCCACGCGACCTTCTCCGGCGCGCTGGCCTGGCCCTACCTCTATTCCTGGCCGCCGCGCCCGGCCGGCCTGATCGAGGAGGCCTTCGACGAACTGGCGCGGCGCTGGAAGCCGATCCTCGACCGCTTCGACGAGGCCGGCGTCGACGTCTGCTACGAGATCCATCCGGGCGAAGACCTGCACGACGGCGTGAGCYACGAGATGTTCCTCGAGCGCGTCGGCAACCATCCCCGCGCGTGCCTGCTGTACGACCCGAGCCATTTCGTGCTGCAGCAGCTCGACTACCTGGCCTACATCGACCACTACCACGCGCGGATCAAGATCTTCCACGTGAAGGATGCCGAGTTCAATCCGACCGGCAAGCAGGGCGTCTACGGCGGCTTCCAGTCGTGGATCGACCGCGCCGGACGCTTCCGCTCGCTCGGCGATGGCCAGGTCGACTTCGGCGCCATCTTCTCGAAGATGGCGGCCTGCGACTTCCCGGGCTGGGCGGTGCTCGAATGGGAGTGCTGCCTGAAGCACCCGGAAGACGGCGCCCGCGAAGGCGCCGAGTTCATCGCCCGCCACATCATCCGCGTGGCCGACCGCGCATTCGATGACTTCGCAGGCGGCGGCGTCGACAGCGCCGCCAACCGAAGGATGCTCGGGATCGGCTGAACAGCGCGGCCCGGCGCTGGACAGCGACACCCCGCTCGCTAGATGCCCTCGGGCTTGCGCAGCGTCTGCATGCGGTCGATCGCATGGACCTTGATCCTGCGCACCTCGAGGCCCTGCCGCACCGTGAGTTCAATCTCGGCATCGGCCGCCGGGCGCTGCCAGAGCTTCTTGTAGAAGGCCTCCAGCGTATGGACCTCGACGCCGTCGATGGCCAGCACCACGTCGCCGGGCTGCAGCCCGGCCTCGAGCGCCGGGCCCCAGCGGTCGACCCGCACGACCTGCACGTGGCCGTCGCGCTCGAAGGACGACAGGCCCAGCCAGGGCCGCACGCTCGCCCGGGTGCGCCCGGTGGACTGCATCTCGGCCAGCACCGGGCGCAGCAGCTCGACCGGCACGAACATGTTGCCCGGCTGGCTGCGGTTCGGACCGCCCGCTTCACGCACCAGCAGGCTGCCGATGCCGAGCAGTTCGCCGTTGCGGTTGAACAGCGAGGCGCCGCTGTGGTTGGCGATCGGCGGACTGGTGAAGAGGGCGACGTCGATGTGGTACTCCCAGTTGCCCGAGAACGGCCGCGTCGCCACCAGGCGCGTAAACGCCACCTCGGTGCCGCCGCTGCCGCCGACAGCCGCCAGCAGGGGCTCGCCCGGCTGCAAGGCCGCCACGCCGGCCAGCGGCACCGGCTCGATGCCGGGCAGCGGAACGAGCGGGCGCACCAGTGCGAATCCGGTCGCCAGGTCGTAAGCCACCTGCCGCGCCGGCAGCCGGCGGTCGTCCTGGGTGAGCACCTCGATGGTCTCGGCCTCCAGCAGCAGGTAGCCGATCGTGAGGATCAGCCCATCGGGCCCGATCACCACCCCCGACCCGGTGCGCTGCCGCCCCAGGTTCTCGACGGAAGTGGCGCCCTCGGTGGCCATGACCTGCAGCGCAACGACCGCGTCGCCGGCCCGCTGGAGCGCCTGCACCTGCGCATCGGCCCGGGCGACGTCGGCCGGCGCGACGGAGGTGGCGAAGCGCGCCGCCTGCGCCGCGGGGGACAGCGCCAGCGCGGCGAGCAGGACGCCCGCCCACGCGGCACGCAGACGCCGGAACAAGCGCATCGACCGCAGGGCGAAGGGGTGGGTGTGCATGGCAGCGCTCCTTGGAACGGTGGTTCCGTGATGGTGCGCCGCAAGCGCAAGGCCCGCAAGCGCGGCCGACCGACCGAACGCCCGCCCGGGCGCCGGCACGCGCCTGCCCGGCTGTCACAAAACCGAAATAGCAACTGTCATGCCAGATCGGATACAATCCGGGGTTCGTTTCGATTTAACGACGAAGCACTTTCGTCATTTGCCGGCTGGCCTGGATATTCCGGGCCCTTCATTTCAAGCCTGCACCCACAGTGTGTTGGAGCGCCAGACCGGGCGCCCAAGATTTGCCACCACTGCCTTCGTACTTTGTTGAAGCGAACAGCGCGCTGTCCGCTCCGGTGGGCGCCATATCCGGCCGGCCTGCGCTCGTTTTATTCAAATTCAATTTCAGCATTCCGCGGCGTCGCGGGGTGCCAAGGCTTTCGATGGACATCATTCAACACAGCATCGCAGTGGGCAAGTACCTTGTCTCGCCGCTCATCAAGGACCTGGACGACGGCCGCTTCGCGGCATCGGTCTCGATCCGATCCGGCCGCGGCAGCGGCACGCACGACCGCGTGATGCGGTTCACGCCTCGTTTCGCCAGCCACGCCTCGGCGGTCCGCTACGCGATCGACCAGGGTCTGGGCTGGATTCGCGAACGCAGCGCAACGCCTACGCCTTTCGCTGCTTGATTCGGCACACCCATTTCCTATCCAATTACGACAACCCATTCAAAAGGTAATTCATGCCCAAGGAAGAACTGATCGAAATGAACGGCGCAGTGACCGAAGTGCTGCCTGACTCCCGCTACCGCGTCACCCTCGACAACGGCCACCAGTTGATCGCCTACAGCGGCGGCAAGATGCGCAAGCACCACATCCGCATCCTGGCCGGCGACAAGGTGTCGCTCGAGCTGTCGCCCTACGACCTGACCAAGGGCCGCATCACGTTCCGCCACCTGGAACGTCGCGGTCCCCCGCCGGTCGGCGGCAACAACTCGCAGCGTCGCTGACCCGCTCCGTGACAGGTCCCGCCACCGACTTCGCCACGCTGCCGCTGTCGCCGCAGGCGCTCGCGAACCTGACGCAGCTCGGCTACCTGCAGATGACGCCGATCCAGGCCGCCAGCCTGCCGGTGGCGCTGCTCGGCAAGGACCTGATCGCGCAAGCCAAGACCGGCAGCGGCAAGACCGCCGCCTTCGCGCTGGCGCTGCTGGCCAACCTCAATCCGCGGCGCTTCGCGGTGCAGGCCATGGTGCTGTGCCCGACGCGCGAGCTCGCCGACCAGGTGACGACGGAAATCCGCCGCCTGGCCCGGGCCGAGGAAAACATCAAGGTGGTGACGCTCTGCGGCGGCGTCGCGCTGCGCGGCCAGCTGGCCAGCCTGGAGCACGGCGCCCACGTGGTCGTCGGCACGCCGGGCCGCATCATGGACCACCTCGATCGCGGCAGCCTGAACCTCGAAGCGCTCAATACGCTGGTGCTCGACGAAGCCGACCGGATGCTCGACATGGGCTTCTTCGAGGACATCGTGAAGGTCGCCCGGCAGTGCCCGAAGGAGCGCCAGACGCTGCTGTTCTCGGCCACCTACCCCGAAGGCATCCAGAAGCTCGCGGCCCAGTTCATGAAGAGCCCGCAGCAGATCACGGTGCAGGCCCAGCACGAGGAAGGCAAGATCCGCCAGCGCTGGTACCAGGTGAAGAACACCGAGCGCCTGCATGCCGTGAGCCTGCTGCTGAACCACTTCCGGCCGCAAAGCTCGCTGGCCTTCTGCAACACCAAGCAGCAGTGCCGCGACCTGGTCCAGGTGCTGCAGGCCCAGGGCTTCAGCGCGCTGGCCCTGTTCGGCGAGCTCGAGCAGCGCGAGCGCGACCAGGTGCTGGTGCAGTTCGCCAACCGCAGCTGCTCGGTGCTGGTGGCGACCGACGTGGCCGCGCGCGGCCTCGACATCGCCGACCWCGAGGCGGTCATCAACGTCGACGTCACGCCCGACGCCGAAGTCCACATCCACCGCATCGGCCGCACCGGCCGCGGCGAGGCGCAAGGCCTGGCGCTGAACCTCGCCAGCTTGGACGAGATGGGCAGCGTCGGCAAGATCGAGCAGCTGCAGGGCCGCGAATCCGAATGGCATCCGCTGGCCGAGCTCAGCGCCGATGCCGGCGGACCGCTGCAGCCGCCGATGGCCACGCTGCAGATCGTCGGCGGCCGCAAGGAGAAGATCCGCGCCGGCGACGTGCTGGGCGCGCTCACCGGCGAAGCCGGCTTCACACGCGACCAGGTCGGCAAGATCAACGTCAACGAGTTCTCCACCTATGTGGCAGTCGACCGGCGCATCGCGCGCGAGGCTGCGCACCGACTTTCCACCGGCCGCGTCAAGGGCAAGACCGTCAAAGTGCGGCTGCTCGACGATGTGGCTTAATTACGTCCTTCGATTTCTTATCACCTGAGCTTTCCATGCCCAAGAAAATCCGCACCGAGGCAGACCGCATTGCCACCCCCAAGCCCGTTCCGCAACCTGGCTACAACGTCCCCAAGTCGGGCGGCGGCCAAAAGGTGAGCCTGGAGCGCGGCACCGCGACCCGCAGCAAGAAGAACCCCGGCAAGCGGGCCAAGAAGGGCGGCTGATCGCCGGCCGAGTCGTCTGCGCCCCGCCGCGCATTCACTCTCGAAACGCGCCTCCGGGCGCGTTTTTCATTGGATCCATCGCCAGCACCATGTCCGACGACTACCAGATCGACATCCCGCCCTCGTTCTTCGCGGTCTACACCGACGCCAGGCAGCGCCTCAGCGAGCCGATCGCGACCGTGCGCGCACGCTACGAGGTTTGCGAGGACCTGGCCTGCCACCTGGTGCAGCA
>NZ_JBFUCJ010000130.1:0-18103 GCF_056405295.1 Variovorax sp. P1_H2
GGAGAAGGACGGCAGCGCGCACACCAAGGATGCCGACGCCCAGCGCGAGCAGTCGCTCAAGTCGCAGCAGGAGCGGGAGCAGCGCGCCGCCGACCATGCGGCCGGGCGCGCCCAGGCCGCCTCCGAGGCGGCCGACAAGCAGCGCCAGTTCGACGACAAGCAGCGCGCCCATGCAGAGGAGCAGGCGAAGGCGGCGCGTCGGCGCGCCGAGGCCCCGGCGGCACGCCAGGCCTACGAGGAAAAACAGCAGAGGGCCGAGCAGCAGCGCGCCGATAGCGAACGGCGCAAGGCCAACAACACCAAGCCGCGGTCGGCGCCCTTGCCCGAACCCGTGCGCCCCGCCGCACCCTGAGCGCTGCGCGGCTCGAGGCGCCTCTCACTCCTGCGCCGGGAGGTCATCCAGCTTCACGACGACGATCGAGATGTTGTCGCCGCCGCCGTGGGCGCGTCGCCGGGCCTCGGCGACCAGCAGCTCGACGGCTTCGCGCGGCGGCTTCTCGGCCAGCAGTTCGCCCATCTCGATCGGGCTGAAGTAGTGCCACAGTCCGTCGCTGCAGGCCATCATCACGTCGCCGGCCTTCAGCCGGGGGATCAGGTGGACGTCGACCGGCGGCGGCGTCGACTTCATGCCGAGGCAGCCGAGCAGGATGTTGCCCTGGGGATGGACGCTGGCCTCGTCTTCGTCGATCTCGCCGCGATCGACCAGCACCTGGACGTAGGAATGGTCCTTGGTGCGCTTGACCAGCCGGCCTTCGTGGAAGTGATAGATGCGCGAGTCGCCGGCGTGGATCCAGGCGCAGTCGCCCTCCGGGTTCATCAGGAAGGCGGCCAGCGTGCTGTGCGGCTCCTGCTCGCTGGACACCGCCGTGAGCTTGATCACGGTGTGCGCATCCTCCAGCAACTGGCGCAGCAAGGCGACCGGTTCGTCGCGCCCGGGCTTGTAGCGGGTGAATAACTGCTGGGCGGTCAGCAACACCTGGTCGGAGGCCTTGCGTCCGCCGCTGCGCCCGCCCATGCCGTCGGCCACGACCGCCAGCACGCAGCCGGGCGCGCGAGGATGGGTGATGACCAGGACCTGGTCCTGCTGGTAGGGGCGGTCTCCCTTGTGGAGGCCGGTGGCGGCGGCGAGTCGAAAGCCTCGGGTCATGTGGCGCGGTTGCGCCGATGGCGCGGTCTTTGATGTCAAGCTGCAAACGGGACGAAGACGTATTATCGAGCGAACACAAGCCGCAGCCGGATGGTCGCGGCATCGCTTTTCGTACTGCGCCCCCTTGGACTCCAATCTTCACTCATTTTCCCGCCAGCTGATCGAACTGCGGATCGAGCACGCCGACCTCGATGCGACGATCGACCGGCTCGGCGATGTCCTGCCGCAGGACGAACTGCTGCTGCGCCGACTGAAGAAGAGGCGGCTGTCGCTGCGCGACCAGATTGCGCGGCTGGTCGACCTGCTCGACCCGCAAGAGCCTGCCTGATGCCGCTCGAACAAGAGGTGCGCGAGGTCTTCGCGCCGGGCGGGGTGCTCTCGCATGCCGCCGACCAGTTTCGGGAGCGCGAGGGGCAGACCCAGATGGCGCTTGCGGTGGCACGCACCATCGAGCAGGGCGGCCAGCTGGTGGTCGAGGCCGGCACCGGCGTCGGCAAGACCTTCTCCTACCTGGTGCCGGCGCTGCTGAGCGGCGAGCGGGTGCTGCTGTCGACCGCCACCAAGACGCTGCAGGACCAGCTGTTCGGCCGCGACCTGCCGCGGCTGGTCGAGGCGCTGGGCCTGCCAGTGCGCACGGCGCTGCTGAAGGGCCGTGCCAGCTATCTCTGCCTGCATCGGCTCGACCTGGCTCGCCACGACGCCTCGCTGCCCGAGCGCGGCTCGCTGCGCACGCTGGCCAAGATCGAGCAATGGTCCAAGGCCACGCGCACCGGCGACCTGGCCGAACTGCCGGGGCTGGACGAGCGCTCGCCGCTGATCCCGCTGGTCACTTCCACGCGCGAGAACTGCCTCGGGGCCCAATGCCCGCAGTTCAAGCCCTGCCACGTCAACCTGGCGCGGCGCGAGGCCATGGCGGCCGACGTGGTGGTGATCAACCACCATCTCTTCTTTGCCGATCTCGCGGTGCGCGAGTCGGGCATGG
The DNA here is from genome assembly GCF_056405295.1 of Variovorax sp. P1_H2. Lineage (NCBI taxonomy): Bacteria > Pseudomonadati > Pseudomonadota > Betaproteobacteria > Burkholderiales > Comamonadaceae > Variovorax > Variovorax sp. P1_H2. Next base: position 2,130 of record NZ_JBFUCJ010000130.1, read on the forward strand.
CCGAACTGCTGCCGAGCGTGCGCGTGGTGGTGTTCGACGAGGCGCATCAGCTCAACGAGACCGGCGTGCAGTTCCTCGGGGTCCAGCTCGGCACGGGCCAAGCGCTGGATTTCGCTCGCGACCTGTTGGCGGCCGGTCTGCAGCAGGCGCGCGGTCTGGTCGACTGGCAGCAACTGGTGGCGGCGGTCGAGCGCGGCGCCCGCGAGCTGCGCCTGGTGGTCGGCAAGCAGTGGCCGGGTGCCAAGCTGCGCTGGGTGGGCGATGCGCCCGAGGGCCTCCCCGGCCCGGCCTGGCAGCAAGCGCTCGACGCCTTGCAGGAGGCCTTCGCGGACGCTGCGCGCGGGCTCGACACGGTCAGCGAGCTGTCGCCCGATTTCGTCCGCCTGCAAGACCGCGCACAGCAGCTGGCGCAGCGTGCCGAGCGCTTCGCCGAGCCCTGCGCGTCCGGCTCGGTGCGCTGGGTCGACGTCGGCACGCAGCTGCGGCTGGTCGAGTCGCCGCTCGACATCGCCGAGGCGGTGCGCAGCCGGGTGCTCAAGTCGGCTGCCGCGGAGCCCGGGGAAGAGGGTCGCGCCTGGGTGTTCACCTCGGCGACGCTGGGCGACGACCCGAAGCTGCGCTGGTTCACCGAGCCCTGCGGCCTGGAAGACGCCGAGGTGCTGCGGGTGCAGAGTCCCTTCGACTATGCGCGCCAGGCCGCGCTCTACGTGCCGCGGGCCTTTCCGAAGCCCAACGACCCGGCGCACAGCCAGCAGGTGGCCTTGCTGGCCGCGCGCGGGGCCGGCGCGCTGGGCGGCCGGACGCTGGTGCTGACGACCACGCTGCGCGCGCTGCGCGCCATCGGGGACGCCATGAAGGCGCAGTTCGAGCAGCTCGAGGCCGCCACGCGTCCCGAGGTGCTGGTCCAGGGCGAATTGCCAAAGCGGGTACTGATGGACCGGTTTCGCGAAGGCGCCGGCGAGGGGCGTGCCGGTTGCGTGCTGGTGGCCTCGGCCTCGTTCTGGGAGGGCTTCGATGCACCGGGCGATGCGCTGCAGCTGGTGGTGATCGACAAGCTGCCGTTCCCGCCGCCGAACGATCCGCTGGTCGAGGCGCGCTCGCAGCGGCTCGAATCCCAGGGCCGGAGCGCTTTCGGCGAGTATTCACTGCCGGAGGCTGCGGTGTCGCTCAAGCAGGGCGCCGGCCGCCTGATCCGGCGCGAGTCCGATCGGGGCGTGCTGGTGATCTGCGACACGCGACTCGTCGCGATGGGTTACGGAAAGCGCCTGCTGGCGGCACTGCCCCCGATGCGCAGGATCGAGGGCCCGGCCGAGCTGGACGCCGAGATCGCCGCGCTCAAAGGGTAAGGCCCCCACGCTCGTTCACTTCGTGTACTCGCTGCCCCCCGGGGGGGCGCGGTCCGCCTTGGGGCGGCCCGGCGGCGGACCGAGGCCTGAGCCTACGTGCTCACCAGGGCTTCACCAGAGCTTCCACCACGGGTCGTCCTTGGCCCGGAAGCCGCGCGTGAGGTACTCGCTCTGCGGGTAGTTCTTGGTCAGCACGCGCTGGGCGTCGTCGCGCAGGTCGTTCATGCCGAGCTTGTCGTAGGACATGTACATGATGTACAGCGCCTCTTCGAGCGCGGGCACTTCGCGGTAGTCGGCCAGCGCCAGCTGGGCGCGGTTGATGGCCGCCAGGTAGGCGCCGCGGGTGTAGTAGTAGCGCGCCACGTGCACTTCGTACTGCGCCAGCGAGTTGACGATGTAGTTCATGCGCAGCCGCGCATCGGGCGTATAGCGCGACTCGGGGAAGCGGGTGACCAGCTCCTTGAACGATTCGAACGACTCCTTGGCCGCCTTCTGGTCGCGTTCGGACAGGTCCTGGCGCGTCAACCAGGCGAACATGCCGAGGTCGTCGTTGAAGTTGATCACGCCCTTCAGGTAGAGCGCGTAGTCGATCGCCGGGCTCGCCGGGTGCAGCTTCATGAAGCGATCGAGCGTGGCGACGGCCGGTACCTTGTCGCCCGCCTTCCATTGCGCGTAGGCCTTGTCGAGCTGGGCCTGCTGCGCCAGCGGCGTGCCGGCGGCACGGCCCTCGAGCTTCTCGAACAGCGGCACGGCCTTGTCGTAGGCCCCCGAGCTCGATTCGTCCTTGGCCTCCGAATAAATGCGGTTCGGGCTCCAGTTCGCGGTCTTGTCGGTATCGGTCGTCGAGCAGCCGGCCACCAGCCAGGCTGCGGCGCACAGGGCCAGCCAGCCGGGGACGACCGATAATTTGGCGCGAAACATCAGATAAGGCTTTCGTGAAACAGTTGCCCTCGATTATATCGACCGCCCCTCTGGCGGACACTCCGGAGGCGGCCGAGCACGACGAGGGCGCGGAGCTCTCCGCCGCCAGCGAAGTTCGCGCCTTCCAGTTCGGCCCGGCCGAGCACGGCCAGCGGCTGGACCGTGCGCTCGCGGCGCTGGTGCCCGAGTTCTCGCGCAGCTACCTGCAACAGCTCATCGACGCCGGGATGGTCGAGATCCAGGGCCGCGTGCTGACCAAGACCTCGGCCACCGTGCATGCTGGCGAGGCCGGGCGGATCGAGCTGAGGCCGACACCGCAGAGCCAGGCCTTCAAGGCCGAGCCGATGGCCCTCAGCGTGCTGTACGAGGACGATCACCTGCGCATCATCGACAAGCCGGTCGGCCTGGTGGTACATCCGGCCCCTGGCCACTGGAGCGGCACGCTGCTCAACGGCCTGCTGGCGCTCGATCCGCGGGCGGCGCTGCTGCCGCGCGCCGGCATCGTGCACCGGCTCGACCGCGACACCAGCGGGCTGATGGTGGTCGCGCGCAGCCGCCAGGCGATGGACGCCCTGGTGGCCCTGATCGCCGCGCGGGACGTCAAGCGGCAGTACCTGGCGCTCGCCCACCGCGGCTGGCAGGGCGCCCGCGCGCGCCATGTCGATGCCCCGATCGGGCGCGACCCGCGCAATCGGCTGCGCATGGCGGTGGTCGACCTCGAGCGCCATGCGGGCAAACCGGCCCGGACGCTGGTCGAGGCGCTCGACAGCAACGAACAGGGCTGCACGGTGCGCTGCACGCTCGAAACCGGCCGCACCCACCAGATCCGGGTGCACATGGCATCGATCGGGCATCCGCTGGTCGGCGACACGCTCTACGGCGGGGCGGCGGCGGCTGGCCTGACGCGGCAGGCGCTGCATGCCTTCAGGCTGGGTTTTGCGCATCCTGTCACGAACGAACCGATGGAGTTCCGTTCGCCGCCGCCTCCGGACTTGCTTCAGGGTTTCTCCGAATGGGGGCTGGATTACAATCGCGCCTGACGGTCCCGAGGGCCGCGCCGGCCGCCTGATGCCGGCTTTGCGTTGCTTTTCGCCGCGTGCCGGCAACGCCTTCTTCCATCCTTCTGAACAAGCGTCCTCGAGGCGCCTTTTCCTGGATAACGCGAACCATGAATACGGCGGATGCCAAGCGCATTCTCGAAACCGCCTTGATCTGTTCGACCCAGCCGTTGCCGGTGCGCGAACTGCGCGTGCTGTTCGACGACGAACTGGGCGCCGACACGATCAAGTCCCTCTTGCTCGAGCTGCAGGAAGACTGGTCGCAGCGCGGCCTGGAGCTCGTGAGCGTGGGCAGTGGCTGGCGCTTCCAGAGCCGGCCGGAGCTGCGCGACCACCTCGACCGGCTGCACCCCGAGAAGCCGCCGCGCTACACCCGCGCGGTGCTCGAGACGCTGGCGATCATTGCCTATCGGCAACCGGTCACGCGCGGCGACATGGAAGACATCCGCGGCGTCACGATCAACTCGCTGATCCTGAAGCAGCTCGAGGACCGCAACTGGGTCGAGGTGATCGGCCATCGCGAAACCGTCGGCCGGCCCGCGCTCTATGCGACGACGCGCCAGTTTCTCGACGACCTGGGCCTGGCGTCGCTGGACCAGCTGCCGCTGATCGAGTCGCCGGCGCAGCAGGGGGCCCTGATCGACGCGCTTGGCCAGGCTGCGGGCGAGGATCAGCCGGCGCTTCCGATGGACGAATTGCCGGTCGACGAAATGCCGGTCGACCCATTGCCGGCCGAAGGTCCGTCGACCGGCGATCTGCTGACCGAGCCTGAAGCCGAAGCCTTCGAAGCGCCCGAACCCGCCGCCCCGTTCTCCTTGCCCGTCGGCGCCGAAGTTGCGCCCGACGAGGCCGACACCACCGCTGTCCCTTCCGGAACCCGACCATGAGCCCCATTGATCCCAATGATGCAGCCGCGCTGCCGGCCGACGCCGTTTCCGAAGCGCCTGCGAGCGAGACGCCCGCAGAGGCCGTGGAAGGCGCTGCCGCCCCGCGCAAGCGCCGCCCCCGCAAGCCGAAAGCGGTCGTGCCGCAAGCCGTGGCCGCTGAAGAGCCATCGGCCGAGGCTGTTGCCCCGGCGGTCGAACCGGCGGCCGTCGTCGAGCCGGTCGCCGAGGCCATCGCGGTGCCGCCTGCGCAGCCGGTCGAGGCGCGCGTTGCCGAGGCCGCGGCACGGGACGACGAGAAAGATGAGGATGAAGATGAGGAAGAGCCGGACGAGGAAGAGGATGACCTCGATCGCGCCCGCCGTGCCGCCGAGCGCGAGCAGCGCAACGCGCCGCCGCCCGAGCCGATCCGCTTTGCCGACGTCATCTCCGGCCAGTTCGATGCCGACGAGGAGAGCCCCGAGGTGCCGCCGCTCAAGCGCGTGCTGCTGCCCGAGGCCGATTCGCCCAAGCTCCACAAGGTGCTGGCCCAGGCCGGCCTGGGCTCGCGGCTCGAGATGGAGCAGCTGATCCTGCAGGGACGCATCTCCGTCAACAACGAGCCGGCCCACATCGGCCAGCGCATCCAGTACGGCGACCAGGTCAAGATCAACGGCAAGCCGATCCGCTACCGTATCGCGCCGCCGCCGGCGCGCGTGATCGCCTATCACAAGCCGGTCGGCGAAGTCGTGACGCACGACGATCCGCAGAACCGCCCGACCGTGTTCCGCAAGCTGCCGCGACTGCAGCAAGGCAAGTGGCAGTCGGTCGGCCGGCTCGACTTGAACACCGAGGGCCTGCTGCTGTTCACGAGCTCGGGCGAACTGGCCAACCAGCTGATGCATCCGCGTTTCGGCCTCGAGCGCGAGTACGCGGTGCGCGTGCTCGGCGCGCTGAGCGCCGAGGAGAAGAAGCGCCTGCTCGAAGGCGTGCGGCTGGACGACGGCATGGCCCAGTTCGGCACCATCGAGGACGGCGGCGGCGAAGGCTCCAACTGCTGGTACCGCGTCACCATTTCCGAAGGCCGCAACCGCGAGGTGCGCCGCCTGTTCGAATCGGTCGGCCACGCGGTCAGCCGGCTGATCCGCATCCGCTACGGCGCCATGGTGCTGCCGCGCGGGCTCAAGCGCGGCGCCTGGATGGAGCTCGACGAGCGTGACATCCAGGCCCTGTTCCAGGCCGCTGGCGGCGCTGGCGAACGGGCGCCCCGGCACGGCGCGGGCCCCAAGGGCCAAGGGCCCGGGCAGGACGGCGGTGGCCGCAACCGGAATCGCAACAAGCGCCGCGGCAATCGCAACGGCGGTGCGGCCGGCGAGCAGGGCGAAGGGCGCGAGTCGATCCCGAATCCGCTGGCCCACGGCCCGGGTGCGCGCTCCGAGCGCGGCGGCGGCAAGGGTCCGTCCCAGGGGCGCCGCAATGGCCGCGGCGACCGGCAAGGGCAGGGACCCGGCGCGCCGCAACAGGGTCGCAACCGCCAGGGAGAGGACCGGGCGCCCGGCGGCGCCAACCAGCCCGATCCGATGAAGACCTCGCTCGGCTACATCGGCACCGACAGCTTCTCGCGCCAGCGCAAGGAGCAGCGCCAGGGGCCGCGTCGTGGCGGGCCCGGCGGCGGCGGCGGTGGCGGCAATTTCGGCGGCCCGGGCGGCGGGCGTCGCCGCGGCCGCTGATTTTCGGCACCTCGGCACGGCCTTTCTCCCGCTGACGACGGGGGAAGGCCTTCGCGCCGGTTAAAATCAGAGGCTTTGTCAAGGCTTGCAACCCGCATGTCGCGGMTCTGACGGAACCCATTCAGATTCAAGCTCTCAGGAAAACACTTCAATGGCCATCGAACGCACCCTCTCCATCATCAAGCCCGACGCTGTCGCCAAGAACGTCATCGGCAAGATCGTCTCCCGCTTCGAGGCTGCCGGCCTCAAGATCGTGGCCGCCAAGCTGATCCACCTGTCGCGCGCCGAAGCCGAGCAGTTCTACGCGGTGCACAAGGAGCGTCCCTTCTTCAAGGACCTGGTCGAGTTCATGATCTCCGGCCCGGTGTTCGTGCAGGCGCTCGAAGGCGACAACGCCATCGCCAAGAACCGTGACCTGATGGGCGCGACCGACCCCAAGAAGGCTGCTCCCGGCACCATCCGCGCCGACTTCGCCGACAGCATCGATGCCAACGCGGTGCACGGCTCCGACGCGCCCGAGACGGCCCAGGTCGAGATCGCCTTCTTCTTCGCCGGCCTGAACGTCTACGCCCGATAAATGGCTCTCCCCCAGGTTGGCTCACTTCGTGTAGCCGCCCACCCCCTCGCCGGGGGCAACACCAGCGGCCCGGCAAAGCCGGTTCCGCGGTGTTCCTGGCATGGCGTGCCTGCGGGCTCGTCGGGACCTGTGTGGGTGTTCGCAACTTGGGGTTGATATGACCACGGCCAACCTGCTCGACTTCGATCTGGAGGGATTGGCCGCGTTCTGCGAACGGCTGGGAGAAAAGCGCTTCCGCGCGACGCAGCTGTTCCGCTGGATCCACCAGCGGGGCGCGAGCGATTTCGCGCAGATGACCGACCTGGCCAAGTCGCTGCGCGAGAAGCTCGCGACCAGCGCCAGGATCGAGGCGCTGCCGGTCATCACGCAGCACGAGTCCGCCGACGGCACCATCAAGTGGCTGTTCGATGTCGGTGACGGCAACGCGGTCGAGGCCGTGTTCATTCCCGAGGACGACCGCGGCACGCTGTGCGTGTCCTCGCAGGCCGGCTGTGCCGTCGGCTGCCGCTTCTGCTCGACCGGCCACCAGGGCTTCAGCCGCAACCTGACCACCGGCGAGATCACCGCCCAGCTGTGGTTTGCCGAGCATTTCCTGCGCAGGCACCTGGGCCGCGCCGAACGCGTAATCTCCAACGTGGTGATGATGGGCATGGGCGAGCCGCTGCAGAACTATGCGGCGCTGGTGCCGGCGCTGCGCACCATGCTCGACGACAACGCCTACGGCCTCTCGCGCCGCCGCGTGACGGTGTCGACCTCTGGCGTGGTGCCGATGATCGACCGGCTCGGCGGCGATTGCCCGGTGGCGCTCGCCGTGTCGCTGCACGCGCCCAACGATGCGCTGCGCGACGACCTCGTGCCGCTGAACCGCAAGTATCCGATTGCCGAACTGCTCGAGGCCTGCAAGCGCTACCTCGCGCACGCGCCGCGCGACTTCATCACTTTCGAGTACTGCATGCTCGACGGTGTCAACGACCAGCCCGAGCATGCGCGGCAGCTGCTCGCGCTCGTGCGCTCGTCCGGCGTGTCCTGCAAGTTCAACCTGATTCCCTTCAATCCCTTTCCGGCGTCGGGCCTGCTGCGTTCGCCGCAAGCCCGGGTCCTGGCCTTCGCCAAGGTGCTGAGCGAGGCAGGCATCGTCACCACGGTGCGCAAGACGCGCGGCGACGACATCGATGCCGCCTGCGGCCAACTGGCCGGCGACGTCAAGGACCGTACCCATGCGGCCGAGCGCATGGCGCAGCGGCGCACCGTGATCCTGCATCCGGCCCCTCCCAGGGCCGCCACCCCCACTGCCGAGGAGCAATGATCCGATGAGCAAGGCCTTTTCGAATGCACGCGCGCTGGTGCTGCAGGTGTCCTGCGGCGTCGCTGCAGTCTTCCTGCTGGCTGGCTGCATCAACACCCGCAATGGCGTGCTGCAGACTTCGGCCAACAAGGACGCGGCCATCGTGACGGACTCCGACGAGACCAACGGCCGCAAGCGCGCCAAGCTGCGAATCGAGCTGGCCATCGGCTATTTCCAGCAAGGCCAGACCACGGTCGCGCTCGACGAGATCAAGCAGGCGCTGGCGGCGGACCCGAACTTCGCCGACGCCTACAACCTGCGCGGCCTGGTCTACATGCGGCTCGACGACCCCGCGCAGGCCGAAKACAGCTTCCGCCGCGCGATCGCGCTCGATCCGCGCGAACCCAACGTGCTTCACAACTACGGCTGGCTGCTGTGCCAGCAGAACCGTTTCGCCGACGCGCAGCAGCAGTTCAATGCCGCGCTCGCGGTGCCCAACTACACGGACCGCGCCAAGACGCTGATGACGCAGGGCGTCTGCCAGCTGAAGGCCGGGCAGCGTGCCGAAGCCGAGCGCAGCCTGATGCAGGCCTACGAGATCGACGCCGGCAATCCGGTGATCGGCTACAACCTGGCGTCGATCCTGGTCCAGCGCAACGACTGGTCGCGGGCGCAGTTCTACATCCGCCGCGTCAACAACAGTCCGTCGGCCAGCGCCGAGACCCTGTGGCTCGGCATCAAGATCGAACGCCAGCTCGGCAACCGCGAGGCGGTGGCGCAACTGGCGGCCCAGTTGCAACGGCGCTTCCCCCAGTCGCGGGAGACGATTGCGTACGAGCGCGGAAATTTCAATGATTGAGYGAGCGAGTGAATTCGGTGCTTCGGCCGCCGTGCCCCTGGTCGGTGGCGACAGCACGAACATGACGGCCGGCGACATGCTGCGCGAGGCGCGGGAAGCCCACGGTCTGCACATCGACATGGTGGCGGCGGCGCTCAAGGTGTCGCCGCGGAAGCTGGCCGCGCTCGAGGCCGGCGACATCGAGGCTCTGCCCGACGCGGTGTTCGCCCGTGCGCTGGCCGCCAGCGTGTGCCGGGCGCTCAGGATCGATCCGGCGCCGGTGCTGGCCAAGCTGCCGGGCGCGCAGCGGCCCGGGCTGGCGGATGCCGATCGCACCATCAGCAAGAGCCTCAAATCGGCGGCGCCGCGTTCCGGCGGGGGCGGCGGCGGCTTGCCCTCGCGCCCCTTGCTGACCGTGGTCGTGCTGTTGCTGCTCGGGGCCGCGGTGCTGTTCTGGTTGCCGCAATCGGCGTTCGACCAGCTCGGCGCGGCCTTTTCGCGCCTGAGCTCGCCCAGCGAACCGGGCGCTCCGACGCCCACGGCATCCACTGAAGCGCCGGCACCGGCCGGCATGGCGGTCGAGCCTTCGGCCGCGCCCAATGCACCGCCGGTCCTGCCGCCGCCGGCCGCGACTGCGCCCGTCGAGGCCATGGCGGCGGCGGAAGCGCCGGCTGCGGCCGTCGGCAACGACCTGATCGTCTTCGTCGCCCGCGACGAATCCTGGATCACGGTGACCGAGGCCGGCGGCAAGCAACTGATCCGGCGCACGGTCAAGGCCGGCGAGACCGTCGGGCTGACGGGGGCCTTGCCGCTGCAGGTCGTGGTCGGCCGGGCGTCGGCGGTCGACGTGCGCGTTCGCGGAAAGGCCTTCGACCTCACGCCGCTCGCGCGTTCCGGCGGCGTGGCACGCTTCGAAGTCAAACCCTGATCGGAGCCTTTCATGACCGATGCATCGAACCCCCTCGGCTGCCTGCCGATCGAAGCCGCCGCGCCCCGGCCGCGGCGCTCGCGCCAGGCCCTCGTGGTCTGGGGGCCCCGCACGGTCACCGTGGGCGGCGACGCGCCGGTGCGCGTCCAGTCGATGACCAACACYGACACCGTCGACGCCATCGGCACCGCGATCCAGGTCAAGGAACTGGCGCTCGCCGGCTCCGAGATGGTCCGCATCACGGTCAACACGCCCGAGGCCGCGGCCCAGGTACCCTACATCCGCGAGCAGCTCGACCGCATGGGCGTCGACGTCCCGCTGATCGGCGACTTCCACTACAACGGCCACCGCCTGCTGACCGACTATCCGGCCTGCGCCGAGGCGCTCAGCAAGTACCGGATCAATCCCGGCAACGTGGGCAAGGGTGACAAGAGGGACAAGCAGTTCGGCCAGATGATCGACGCCGCGATGCGCTGGAACAAGCCGGTGCGCATCGGCGTCAACTGGGGCAGCCTCGACCAGGAACTGCTGGCCAGCCTGATGGACACCAACAGCGCCCGCGCCGAACCCTGGGATGCCAAGTCGGTGATGTACGAGGCGCTGGTGACGTCGGCGATCGATTCCGCGAAGCTCGCCGAATCGATGGGCATGGCCGGCAACCAGATCATCCTGAGCTGCAAGGTGAGCGGCGTGCAGGACCTGATCTCGGTCTACCGCGAACTCGCGCGCCGCTGCGACTACACGCTGCACCTGGGCCTGACCGAAGCCGGCATGGGCACCAAGGGAACGGTGGCTTCGGCGACCGCGCTGTCGATCCTGCTGCAGGAGGGGATCGGTGACACGATCCGTGTCTCGCTGACCCCGCAGCCCGGCGAATCGCGCACCCAGGAGGTGCTGATCGCCAACGAGATCCTGCAGGCGCTGGGCCTGCGCGTGTTCGTGCCGAGCGTCACCGCCTGCCCGGGGTGCGGGCGCACCACCAGCACCACCTTTCAGGAGCTGGCCAAGCAGATCGACGACTATCTGCGCATGCAGATGCCGGTCTGGCGCACCCAATATCCGGGCGTCGAGACCATGAAGGTGGCCGTCATGGGCTGCATCGTCAACGGTCCGGGCGAGAGCAAGCACGCCGACATCGGCATCAGCCTGCCCGGCACCGGCGAGACGCCGGCGGCGCCGGTCTTCATCGACGGCGAAAAGGCCCTCACGCTGCGCGGCGACAACATCGCCAACGACTTTCACCAGCTGGTCGAAACCTACATTCAAAAACGCTTCGGCAGCGGCATCGCTTCCGAAGTCGCCTGAGCTCCATCCATGGCTGAAAAAATCAGTGCCGTCAAAGGCATGAACGACATATTGCCGCCCGATTCGGCGCGCTGGGAATGGCTCGAAGCCATCGTGCGCGACCTGATGGGGCGCTACGCATACCGCAACATCCGCACCCCGATCCTCGAGCAGACGGCCTTGTTCGTGCGCGGCATCGGCGAGGTCACCGACATCGTCGAGAAGGAGATGTACTCGTTCGAGGACAAGCTCAACGGCGAGGCGCTGACGCTGCGGCCCGAGAACACCGCCAGCGTGGTGCGCGCCGTGACCGAGCATTCGCTGCTCTACGACGGCGGCAAGCGACTCTGGTACATGGGCCCGATGTTCCGCCACGAGCGTCCGCAGCGCGGGCGCTACCGGCAGTTCCACCAGATCGGTGCCGAGGCGCTGGGCTTCGCCGGCCCGGACGTCGACGCCGAGCTGATCCTGCTCGCCGGCGCGCTCTGGAAGGCGCTGGGCCTCGCCGACGTGCGGCTCGAGCTCAACAGCCTGGGCCAGCCGGCCGAGCGGGCCCTGCACCGCACGCAACTGATCGCGCACTTCGAGCGCCACGCCGAGCAGCTCGACGAGGACGGCAAGCGCCGGCTGCACAGCAACCCGTTGCGCATCCTCGACACCAAGAACCCGGCCATGAAGGACGTCGTCGAGTCGGCGCCGAAGCTGATGGATTTCCTGGGCGCCGAGTCGCTGGCGCATTTCAACGGCCTGCGCGCGATCCTCGATGCCAACGGCATCGCCTACACGATCAACCCGCGGCTGGTTCGCGGCCTGGACTACTACAACCTCAGCGTGTTCGAGTTCGTGACCGACCGCCTCGGCGCGCAGGGGACGGTCTGCGCGGGCGGCCGCTACGACGACCTGATCGTGCAGATCGGCGGCAAGGCGGCGCCGGCGGTCGGCTGGGCGCTCGGCGTCGAACGCGTGCTCGAGCTCGTGAAGGAGCAGGGCACGCCGATCCCGCAGCCGGTGCCCGATGTCTATGCGGTGGTGCCCGACGCGGCGGCGATGCCGGTGGCGCTGCGCACCCTGCAGCAGCTGCGCGACGCCGGCCTGCGGGCCCAGATGCACGCGGCCACGGCCGACGGCCTGGGCAGCTTCAAGTCGCAGTTCAAGAAGGCCGACGCCAGCGGTGCCGCGCATGCGCTGGTCTTCGGCGCCGACGAGCTGGCCCGCGGCGAGGTCACGGTCAAGGCGCTGCGCGACGGCAGCGGCGCGCAGACCGCCCGGCCGCTGGGCGACGTGGCCGCCTGGGCCGCCACCCTACAATCCTCGGCTCCCAGGGAAACGCCGGGCCGCTCCCAAGTTTCCCTGCCCCCCTCGGGGGGCGGACTCGGCGAGCCGAGTCCTGGGGGCTCTTCAACCAACTCATAGCGCATGGCCACCCATCTCGACCTCGAAGAACAGGAACAGCTCGACCAGCTCAAGCATTTCTGGAATACCTACGGCACCCTGATCACCTGGGTCGTGCTGCTCGCGGCCGGTGCCTTCGTGGCCTGGAACGGCTGGCAGTATTTCCAGCGCACCAAGGCCTTGCAGGCATCGGCGCTCTATGACGAGGTCGAGCGCAGTGCGCAGGCCGGCGACACCGCCCGCATCGAGCGCGCGCTGGCCGACATGAAGGACAAGTTCGCAGGCACCGCCTACGCCCAGCAGGCCGGCCTGCTGGCGGCGCGGGCCCTGTACGACAAGGGCAATGCCGACGGCTCGCGCGCCGCGCTGGCCTGGGTCTCGGAGCACGCGGTCGATCCGGGCTACCAGGCGGTCGCCAGGCTTCGGCTGGCGGGCGAGCTGCTCGAGGCCAAGCAGTACGATGAGGCCCTGAAGGCGCTCTCGGGCAGCGTGCCGAAGGAATTCGATGCGCTGGTGGCCGATCGCAAGGGCGACATCTACCTCACGCAGGGCAAGCGCGACGAGGCCAAGGCCGAGTACCTCAAGGCACTGGCCGCCTTCGAACCGGGCGCCGACTACCGCCGCCTGGTCGAGATCAAGCTCAACGCCGTCGGCGTCGACCCGAAGAGCCTGGCTCCGGTGGCCGCCGGCGCTGCATCTCCAGCCAAGACCACACCATGAATTTGAAGCGTTATCCGATTTTGGCGCCCGCCTTGCGCATCGGGGCTGCCGCGGCCCTGGTCGCAGCCCTGGCGGCCTGTTCCGGCACGGCCCGGCCGAAGCCCGCCGAACTGCCGCCCAACGTGGCGCAGATGGGCATCAAGCAGGCCTGGACCATCAAGATCCCGAAGGTCGAATTCCCGCTGTCCACGGTCGTCAACGGCGACCAGATCGCGGTCGCCGGCAGCGACGGCACGGTGGTCGTGATCGACGCCCGTGCCGGCACCGAGATCTGGCGCGCGAGCGTTGGCGCACCGCTGGCTGCCGGCATCGGCAGCGACGGCCGGACGGTCGCCGTGGTCACGGCCAACAGCGAACTGGTGGCGCTGGAGGCCGGCAAGGTGCTCTGGAAGGAGCGCCTCACGGCCCAGGCCTACACGCCGCCGCTGGTGGCGGGCCGCCGCATCTTCGTCCAGGCCGCGGATCGCACGACCAGCGCCTGGGACGGCCAGAGCGGGCGTCGCCTGTGGTCGCAGCAGCGCACCGCCGAAAACCTGGTGCTGAAGAAGCCCGGCGTCCTGCTGGCCGTGGGCGACACCCTGGTCGCCGGCGTCGGCGGCCGGCTGGTCGGCATCAATCCGTCCAACGGCTCGTCGCGCTGGGAGTCGCCGATCGCGGCGCCGCGCGGCACCAACGACGTTGAGCGCCTGGTCGACCTGACCGGGACCGTGAGCCGCCAGGGCGACGTGGTCTGCGCGCGGGCCTATTTCGCCAGCATCGGCTGTGTCGACACCAGCCGCGGCGCGTTGCTCTGGACCAAGCCGGCGGTGGGTGCCGACGGCGTCGGCGGCGACGACCGCTTCGTCTTCGGCACCGAGGACAGTGGCGTCGTGGTGGCCTGGCGCCGCGCCGACGGCGAACGCGCCTGGCAGCAGGCCGACCTGCTCAAGTACCGCGTCCTGACGGCGCCGCTGGCGGTCGGCCGCTCGCTGGTCATCGGCGACAGCACCGGCCTCGTTCACGTGCTCTCGCGCGACGACGGCAAGCCGCTGAACCGCCTGAATCCCGATGGCTCGGCCATCGCATCGACGCCGGTGCTGGCCGGCAACACGGTCGTGGTCGTCACCCGCAATGGCGGCGTGTTCGGCTATCGGCCCGAGTAATCAAGTGAAAGGACGCCTTCCATGAAGCCGGTCATCGCACTGGTCGGGCGTCCCAACGTCGGGAAGTCGACCCTGTTCAACCGCCTGACGCAGACGCGCGACGCCATCGTCGCCGACTTGGCGGGCCTCACGCGCGACCGCCACTACGGCAACGGCCGCCTCGGCAAGCACGAGTTCATCGTGATCGACACCGGCGGCTTCGAGCCCGACGCCGGCAGCGGCATCTTCAAGGAGATGGCCAAGCAGACCCGGCAGGCCGTGGCCGAGGCCGATGTCGTGATCTTCGTGGTCGATGCGCGGGAAGGGCTGTCGGCCCAGGACCACGACATCGCGAACGAACTGCGCCGGCTCGGCAAGCCCTGCCTGCTGGTGGCCAACAAGGCCGAGGGCATGCACGACGGCACCCGGCTGGTCGACTTCTACGAGCTCGGCTTCGGCGAGGTGCATGGCATCTCGGCGGCCCACGGACAGGGGATCCGCGACCTGGTCGAACTCGCGCTCGAGCCGCTCGCGCTGCCCGAGCCCGAGGAAGACGCCGAAGAAGATCCCAACAAACCGATCAAGCTGGCGGTCGCGGGCCGTCCCAACGTCGGCAAGTCGACCCTGATCAACACCTGGCTGGGCGAGGAGCGCCTGGTCGCCTTCGACCTGCCGGGCACCACGCGCGACGCGATCTCGGTCCCCTTCGAGCGCAACGGCCAGCGCTTCGAACTGATCGATACCGCCGGCCTGCGCCGCAAGGGCAAGGTCTTCGAGGCGATCGAGAAGTTCTCGGTGGTCAAGACGCTGCAGGCCATCGAATCGGCCAACGTCGTGCTGCTGCTGCTGGATGCCACCCAGGGCGTGACCGACCAGGACGCCCATATCGCCGGCTACATCCTCGAGAGCGGCCGGGCGGTGGTGATCGCGATCAACAAGTGGGATGCGGTCGACAGCTACCAGCGCGAGCAGATCCAGCGCCAGATCGAGACCCGGCTGCCGTTCCTGAAGTTCGCCTCGCTGCATTTCATTTCCGCCATCAAGCGGCAGGGGCTGGGCCCGGTCTGGCAATCGATCGCGCAGGCCCACAAGTCGGCCACCCGCAAGATGTCGACGCCGGTGCTGACGCGGCTGCTGCTCGAGGCGGTGCAATTCCAGGCGCCGAAGCGCTCGGGCATGTTCCGTCCGAAGATGCGCTACGCGCACCAGGGCGGCATGAACCCGCCGATCATCATCATCCACGGCAATTCACTGGAGCACGTCACCGAGGCTTACAAGCGCTTTCTCGAAGGGCGCTTCCGCAAGGAATTCGACCTCGTCGGCACGCCGCTGCGGATCCAGCTCAAGACATCGAGCAATCCGTACGCCGACAAGGACGACTGAGCGAACCCCCGCGCTCCCTCACTTCGTGGGGTCACCCGGCGTTGCCGCGAGGCGGCGGCACGGGACGCGTCGACCTGCGACTTGGCTGCCATTGAGCGCCGATGAGCGGCGTCGAGCGCGGAAGTTCCAGCTTTCGGTGGCGTTATTTTTCAAAGGCCATTGGACTTATATGCTGCGGCGCAGAACCGCTGTGTTAAGGTGATCGGTCCAACAACATCTCTTGAACACGGAGAATATCGTGAGCAATAAAGGGCAGCTTCTTCAAGACCCGTTTCTGAACACCTTGCGTCGCGAGCACGTGCCGGTTTCGATCTACCTGGTCAACGGCATCAAGTTGCAAGGCCAGATCGAGTCCTTCGACCAGTACGTCGTGTTGCTTCGCAACACGGTGACCCAGATGGTCTACAAGCACGCCATCTCCACCATCGTGCCGGGTCGGGCCGTCAACTTCTCGGCTGCCGAGAACGACGACACCGCCGCCTGAACGGCGCGAAGCGCGGCGGTTCACCCGCCGCGCTCTTTCATATG
>NZ_JBFUCJ010000131.1:0-17652 GCF_056405295.1 Variovorax sp. P1_H2
GGTCTTGAGATAGCTCGAGGGTGCGCGATCGATCACCGTGCGGCAATCCGGGCGCGCGCGCCATGCGTGGTCCATGCGTGCCCAGTAGTGCGACACATAGCCGCCGCCATGCGCGGCGATGAACCTGATGTTCGGATACCGTGCCACCACGCCGTCGAAGATCAGGTGGCTCACGGCCACCGTCGTCTCGAGCGGGTTGCCGATCACGTTGTTGAAGTAGTGGTCGGTCAGCCGCGCCCCTTCGGAGAAGCCGACCGGATGCAGGAACAACACCGCGCCGAGCGCGTCGGCGCGCGCAAAGAAGGGCTCCAGGCCGAGCTTCGCGTCGGTGAGATCGAGGCCGTTGACGTTGGTGTTGATCTCGATGCCGCGCAGGCCAAGCGTGCCGATCGCATGGTCGAGCTCCTGGATCGCGAGCTCGGCGTTCTGCAGCGGCACCGAGCCGAGGCCCACGAAGCGCTGGGGCGTGGCGGCCACGAGCGCCGCGATGCCTTCGTTCACCTGCCGCGCCAGTGCCGCGCCGCGCTCCGGCGGCGTGAAGTAGAAGTACTGGAACGGCGCCGGGCTGATCGCCTGGATGTCGATGCCCATGCGGCCCATGTCGTCGAGGCGCTGGTCGATGCCGGTCAGCTTGGGGGCGCGCTCCCGCATCTGCGCGACATTGGTCTCGCGCGTGAGTGCGTTCGCATGGATCACGCTCGGATCATGGCGGCTGACATCGAGGTCGCTCGCCGCCCTGGCGACGTCCGGATTGAGGTAGTGGCAGTGCACGTCGACGACCGGCGGGCGGTCGCCGCGCATCGGCGTCGACGCGCTGGCCGCGCGAGCCATCGAAAGGGCAGCCGAGCGCGCGCGGCCCATGGGCGCTTCGGCGTGGCGGTGGGTCGGGTCGGTGCAGTGGGGGGAGCAGGTGTAGAGCACGTGAAGTCGGTTGGGTGTGTGATTGATGAGTTCGGCCTAGAACACGCCGAGATGGCGGGTGGCGAGTTCGGGTTCGGCGCGTACCGAATCGGCACTGCCGGCATGGACGACGTGGCCGGTGTTGAGCACGACCACGTCGTCCGCTACTTCAAGCGCCAGGTTGAAGTTCTGCTCGACCAGCACGATCGAGAGCCGGTCGGCCTTGAGCATCCTGATGGCCTGAGCGACCTCCGCGACGATCAAAGGCGCGAGCCCTTCCGTGGGCTCGTCGAGCAGCAGCACGCGCGGGTTGCCCATCAGCGCGCGGCCGATCGCCAGCATCTGCTGCTCGCCGCCGGAGAGGGTGCCGGCGCGCTGCCGCGTGCGCTCCTTGAGACGGCCGAAGGTGGCGTATACGCGCTCGAGGTTCCAGGCGCGCTTGCCATCGCCGCCGCCCGCCGCGGCGGCCTGTTCGGCCACCTGCAGGTTCTCCAGCACCGTCAGGCTCGGGAAGATGCGCCGGCCCTGGGGCACCAGCCGCATGCCGGCGCGCGCGATGCCTTCGGGCGACATCCGCTCGACCGGGCGGCCCGCCAACTGGATGCTGCCGCTAAGCGCCTGGTGCAGCCCGGCGAAGGTGTTGAGCGAGGTGCTCTTGCCGGCGCCGTTGCGTCCCAGCAGGGCAAGCACGCGGCCCTCCTGCAGGTTCATCGAGAGCCGGTGCACGACCTGGCTTTGCCCGTAACAGACGTCGATCTCCCTCACGCTCAGTGCATCAATGGCCAAGGTAGATCTCCCTCGTTTTCGGGTGATTCACGACGGTGCGTCGGTCGCCTTCGACGATCACCTGCCCGTAGTGCAGCACCGTGATCTGTTCGGCGAACTCGAGCGCCACATCCATGTCGTGTTCGATCATCAGGATCGCGGTCTCGCGCGGCACCTGGGCGATCAGCCGCTGCACCATCACGCGCTCGTCCTGCGACAGGCCCGCGAGCGGCTCGTCGAGCAGCAGCAGGCGCGGCTGCTGCGCCAGGCCGAGCGCCAACTCGACCCGGCGCTGCTCGCCATAAGACACATCGCACACGCGGTGCAGCGCCTTGCCGGCGAGCCCGACGCCGTCGAGCAGTTGCACCGCGCGATCGTGCAGCGCCGTCTGCCGCGACAGGTCGGTGCGCGCGTCGTGCCGCAGCGGCAGCAGCGCCAGCAGCCCCAGCACCACGTTGTGCGCCAGCGTGTCCTTCGGGAACAGCGTGATGATCTGGTAGGTGCGCGCGAGTCCACAGCGTGCGCGGGCGCGCATCGGCAGCTTCGTCACGTCCTCGCCGAAGATGCGGATCGATCCGCCGTCGGGCCGGATCTCGCCACCGATCAGGCCGAACAGCGTGGTCTTGCCGGCGCCGTTGGGCCCGATGACCAGGCGCCGCTCGCCGGGCTGCATCGTCAGCGAGACGTCCTGCGTCACGGCGATGCCGCCGAAGGACTTGCGCAGCCCCTTGATCTCGAGGGCGGCGGTCATGCGCGCTTCTCCTTCAGCCGGGCCAGCAGCGTGCGCACGCCGGGCACGATGCCGTGCGGCATCACCAGCACGATGAACACGAACACCGCGCCCAAAAGCATGTTCCATCGCTCGATGTAGCCCGACGCGTAGTTCTTCAGCAGCACCACCAGCACGGCGCCGACGGCCGGCCCGGCCAGCGTGCCGGCACCGCCCGCGATCACGCTCAGCAGCACCTCGGCCGACGCGGTGACCGACAGCACGCTCGGATGCACGTACTTGTGGAAGTAGACGTAGAGCAGGCCCGCCACGGCCCCGACGAAGCTGGCGCCGACGAAGGCGCACCAGCGGATGGCCCAGACGTTGTAGCCGAGCGAATTCATGCGGCGCGCCTGGTCGCGCGTGCCGCGCAGCGAGGCGCCGAAGGGCGAGTTCACGAGCCGCCCGACCACCAGCAGCACCACCGCGGCGATCAGCAGCACGAACCAGTAGTAGGCGTTGCTGTTCTCCATGTCGATGCCGAACGGCGACGGACGCGTGAGGCCCGAAAGCCCGTTGTCGCCGTTGGTCACTGAGGTCCAGCGGTAGGCGAGACCCCACACCACCTGCGACAGCGCGAGGGTCAGCATCAGGAAGCTGAGTCCCGAGGCCCGCAACGCGATCCAGCCGAAAACGCCGCCGATTGCCGTGGTGGCTAGCAGCGTGAGCGGCGCGGCCATCGCGTGGCCGAGGCCCAGCCGCAGTGCCAGCCAGGCGGCGATGTAGGCCGACAGGCCCAGGTAGGCCGCGTGCCCCAGCGAGGTCAGGCCGGCGTAGCCGACCAGCAGGTTCAGGCTGGACGCGAAGATCACGGCGATCAGCATCTGGCTGCCCAGATTGACGTAGTACTCGCCGGACACCGCCGGCAGCAGGGCCAGGGCCGCGAGCAGCAGCAGGCCACGGATCGTCGGCTTCATGCGCGGGCACCTCCGAGCAGGCCGGTGGGCCGGAAGGCCAGCACAAGGATCATCGGCAGGAACAGGATCACGTAGGCGAGGTCGGGGACCAGCGCGGTGCCGAAGGTGTAGATGAAGCCGATGATGAAGCTCGCGATGAAGGTGCCTATCAGGCTGCCGACGCCGCCCAGGATCACCACGATCAGCGCCAGCGGCAGCATGTCGGCGTCGAGTCCCGGATAGGCCGACAGGATCGGCCCGCCGAAGGCGCCGCCGATTCCGGCCAGCATCGCGCCGAGGCAGAAGACAGCGGTGAACAGCGCCGAGGCGCGGATGCCGACCGCGCGCGCCATCGGCATGTCGTCGACGCCGGCGCGGATGCGGGCGCCGAGCCGGGTGCGCTCGAGCAGCAGGTACAGCACGATGGCGGCCACCAGCGCCACCACAATCACGGCCAGCCGGTAGCTCGGAAAGCTGAAGCCGAGCACCGACGCCGGGCCGCTCAGGAAGGCCGGCGGCGAAACCGGGATCGGATCGCCGCCCCAAAGCACCAGGCAGAGATCGGCGGCGATGAAGGAAAGGCCGAGCGTGGCCAGCACCTGGGCCTGCGCATTGCCCGCCAGGCGGCGCAGCACCAGGTGCTCGAACAGCCCGCCGATGGCCGCGGTCGCGAGTGCCGCCAGCACCACCGCCGCCGCGAAGCCCCAGCCGGCGTGCGCCGCGCTCGCGGCCACGTAGGCCCCAATCATGAACAGCGCGCCATGTGTGAGGTTGGCGATGCGCATCAGCCCGAAGATGAGCGCGAAGCCCGATGAGAGCAGCAGCAGCAGGCCGCCGAGGGCCAGGCTGTTGAGTGTCTGAGTCAACCAGAATTGCATGTTCTTGACGTCGTGGCCCGCGCCGATGCGGCGGCGGTCCGTGAGGCTCCGGTGTGGGTTCAGGCGGCCAGGTTCCTGGCAGGCGGCCAGTCGCGCGAATAGACCGGCTCGGCCAGGAACTTCTTCGGGTCGTAGGTCCAGAACTGGCTCACGTCAGGGTAGGTCTCGATGATCGTGTTGACCAGCCGCCCGTCCTTGCGCTCGACGGTGCGCACGTACACGTTGCCGACCACGTTGCCCCAGGCGTCGAACTTGACAGGTCCGCGCGCGGTCAGTGCGTCCGTCTTCTGCAGCGATGCGCGCAGCGACTCGCGATCGAAGGCCTGGCCCTTCAGCGGCTGCAGGGCGGCATCGAGCACCGATGCGCTGACATGGGTGCAGGCGGCGTAGAAGCCCGGGTCGTAGCCATGGGCCTTGCGAAAGGCCCCGGCGAATTTGGCGTTGACCGGGTTCGCAAGCTCGGCGGAGTACCAGTTGACCGTGACGATGCCCAGCGCCTCGTCGCCCATGTTGCGCAGCACGGCCTCGTCGAGCGCCGTCATGCCGCCGACCAAGGCCAGCTTGCCGCGCAGGCCGTACTCGTTGAACTGCCGGATGAAGCGAAAGCCGTTGGAGCCTGCGAAGCCGAGGAAGACCGCGTCCGCGTCGCGGCTGAGCTGGGCCAGGAAGGTGCCGTAGTCCGGTGCCGTGAGCGGCGGGAACAGCTTCTGCACCACCTTGCCGCCGGCCTCCTCGAACACGCGCTGGAAGCCGGCCGTCATCTCGTGGCCGTAGGCGATGTCATCGGCGACCAGCACCATGCGCTTGTACTTCAGCTTTTTCGCGCAGTAGTCCGCCAGCGGATGGGCGCACTGGGCCGAAGTCGAACTGGCGCGGAACAGCCAGGGATTGGCCTTGCGCTGGGTCATGTCCTCCGCCGCCGCGACCGGGAAGACCGGGATCTTGCGGGCGCGCATGTAGTCGTCGGTGGCCAGCGCCTCGAAGGCGGCCAGCGGGCCCATGAGCACCTGCGCGCGCTCGCGCTCGACCAGTTCCTGGGTCTTGCTGCGGGCAGTCGACGGCACGCCGCCGGTGTCCGCCACGATCAGCTCGACCTTGCGTCCGCCGAGCATCTGGTCGTTGGCCGAAAGGTAGCTCTGCAGCCCGCGCTCCATGTCCAGGCCACCGGAGGCAAAGGGCCCGGTCTTGGCGGTAAGCAAGCCCAGACGCAGCGGCTCGGGCGTGCCCTGGCTGCGGACCAGGGATGGGGCCGCCAACGCGGCGCCGGCGGTCGCGGCCGCCGCAATGAAATTCCTGCGATCGATCGTCATGCTGTCTCCGTTCCGCTTGAGGTTTGCAATTTAAGTGATCAGACGATCAATAATAAATCTACAAGATTCATGGATCAAGCCGCGTTCGACAGAAGAAGATCGGKGTTTACCCTGAACGCCTGGCATTGAAGGTCGCGTGCCCTAATAATCGAACGATCGTTCCATGCAGCGCGCCGGGCGCGCCGCGACGACCCGCCGATCCATCGACAGACACACTTGATGACCGCACGCACCGCCAAGACCGACGAGACCCCGGAAGAAGGTGCCATCGGCGCCGGGCAGCGCCGCCGCCGCCTGGCTCCCGAGGACCGCGAGCACGAGATCGTCCAGTCGGCGATCAGCTTCTTCGCGAAGCACGGATTCGAGGGCAGTACGCGCGACCTGGCCCAGCGCCTGGGCGTCTCGCAGCCCCTGCTGTACCGCTACTTCCCGACCAAGGACGCGCTGGTCGACAGGGTCTACGACGAGGTCTTCGTGCGGCGCTGGAATCCCGAATGGGAAGAGTGGCTCGCCGACCGCACGCATTCGCTCGAAAGCCGCCTCAAGCGCTACCTCAAGGACTACGCGCACTTCGTGCTGCGCGGCGAATGGGTGCGCATCTTCATGTACGCGGGCCTGAGCCGCGCCGGCATGAACCAGCGCTACCTCGCGCGCCTGCGCGAGCGCCATTTCCTGCTCATCGCGCGCGAGTTGCGCTTTACCTACGACATTCCGGATCCCGAAAGCAGCGAGGCCGAGGACGAAGAGGTCGAACTCATCTGGGCCATGCACTCCAGCGTGTTCTACATCGGCGTGCGCAAGTGGGTCTACGACCTCGCGGCGCCACGAAATATTGATCGACTGATCGATATGCGTGTCGAATCTTTCCTGCACGGGGCACCGAAGGTGCTGCTGGCCGACCGCGCTGCGGCCGTGCCGACCGCGGGTGCCGGGCCGAAGCGGGGGCGCAGGCCGGTCGCCTGATCGGCCGCCCCAAACTCAGGCCGACCGCTCCAGCAGCGCATCGAGGAAGCGCTCGGCCGCGGACCCCAGCGCGTCCGGGCGCCAGACGATGCGGTAGTCGGTGCGCATCTCCAGCAGCGGGAGTTCGCGCACCACGATGTTTTCGCCCGAGAACTGCACCAGGCTCTCTTGCGCGGCACACAGCCCGAAGCCGCTTGCCACCAGCGCGAGCGCCGAGATGATGTCGCCCGCGACGCAGGCCACGCGCGGCTCGAAGCCCAGCCGGTGGCAGGCCAGCATGAACTTGGCGCGCAGCGAAGGGCCGTTGCGCTCGGGCGTCACCACCCACTCGGCATGGACCAGCTGGCGAGACGAGATCTCCGGCACCGCGACCAACGGGTGGTCGCGCGGCATCAGCAGCACGTAGCGCTCCGAGCTGAAGACCGCCGAGGCGAGCGTGGGATCGGTGAGTTCCTGGGTCTGAACCGCGAAATCCAGGCGTCCGCGGCGCAATTCCTCCAGCTGCTGGCTTTCGAGCGCGCCCTCGAACTGGAAGCGGATCGCGGGATGTGCGGCCTGCACGCGCTTGGCGGTGTCCGGGATGATGCCGTTGTAGAGCGCGCCGGGCATGTGGCCGATGACTACCGTGCCGCCGGTGCCGCCGGCCCTGCGTTGCAGGTCGAGCATCAGCCGCTCGTTGCTCAGCAGCAGCTTGCGCGCGTTGAGTAGCAGCTCGCGCCCGGCATTGTTGAGCCGCAGGCTCCGGCCGACGCGATCGAACAAGGCAAAGCCGATCTTCTCCTCGAGGTTCAGGATGGTGCGGCTTAGCGGCGAGGCGGAGATGTGCAACATCTGCGCGGCCCTGGAGATGCTCTCGTTCTCCGCCACGCAGACGAAGTGCTTCAGCGTGCGCAGGTCGATGAGGTTCATGGTGGCTGTGCTCGGATGCGAGGGTCGCAGTCTAAGGAATTCGGACCTCGAATGTCCGTGATCGTGAGAAAGATTGTCCTTTCCAGTCATCTTCTCGTTAGCGATCATTTGATCAACGCTGAATCCGGAGCACCGGCCCAGCCGATACTGACCGCGGGCTTGCCCGCCAACCCTCCGAAGCCCCCGGGCGTCCGATATGACTCAAACCCTTCCCGCGTCCGTACAGCGCAAAGTGATCAGGCGGATCGTTCCCATCCTGATGCTGATGTACACCATGGCATACCTCGA
The DNA here is from genome assembly GCF_056405295.1 of Variovorax sp. P1_H2. Classification (NCBI taxonomy): domain Bacteria; kingdom Pseudomonadati; phylum Pseudomonadota; class Betaproteobacteria; order Burkholderiales; family Comamonadaceae; genus Variovorax; species Variovorax sp. P1_H2. The sequence goes on from NZ_JBFUCJ010000131.1 coordinate 7,679, forward strand.
TCGCATCAATATCGGGACCGCCGCGCTGCGCATGAACGCGGAGTTGGGCATCAGCCAGCAGGTGTTCGGACTGGCTGCGGGCCTGTTCTTCATCGGCTACCTGGCTCTGGAGATTCCGAGCAACATMATCCTGCACCGGGTTGGCGCGCGCGTGTGGCTCACGCGCATCATGGTGACCTGGGGGCTGATCTCCGCGTGCACGGCCTTCGTGCAGAACGGATGGCAGTTGATCGCGGTCCGGATGCTGCTGGGCGTGGCCGAGGCCGGCCTGTTTCCGGGCCTGATCTACTGCCTCGCGTTGTGGTTTCCGCCCGGGCTGCGCGGTCGCATGCTCGTGATCGCCGTGCTGCCCTGGGCGGTCATCGTGGGCACGCCGATGTCGGCCGCGATCGTCCAGTATGCCGATGGCCTCTTCGGCTTTTCAGGCTGGCGGATCATGCTGTTCGTCGAAGGGCTCCTGCCGGTGCTGCTGGGCTTCTACTCGATCCGCTTCCTGACCTCGAAGCCGGAGGAGGCGGACTGGCTGAGCGACGAGGAGAAGCGCCAGGTCATAGCCGCCAGGGACAGCGGCGACGCTCCAGAAGCCACGGCCGCGGTTCCGCTGCGAACCACCTTGCTCCAGCCGCACCTGATCCTGCTGTCGCTCGCCTATGCGACGGCGCAGATGGGCTTCTATGCCAGCCTGATCTTCACGCCCCAGATCGTGCAGGAGTTCGGCCGCCTCTTCGGCGTCACGCTGTCGACCATCCAGGTCGGCCTGCTGGCGGCGATCCCCAGCGTGTTTGGCATGGTGATGTACTGGTTCTGGGTCGCGCATTCCGACCGCACGAACGAGCGGGTCTGGCATGCCATCGGCTCCTTCGTGACCGCCGCGCTGGGGATCGGCATCCTGGTCGGCATTCACAACCTGTATGCGTCGATCGCCGGGCTGTCGCTGCTGACGGCGGGGCTGGTCAGCGGGCCGATCTGCATCTGGCAACTGACGGGCATCGGCGTCAGGGGCAAGACCGCGGCCGTAGTGTTCGCCTATGTCAACTCCTTCGGCATCGTCGGCTCAATGTTCAGTCCGTACTTCATCGGCCTGCTGAAGGACCGCACCGGCTCCTATGACGCGGGGCTCGTCTTCCTCGCGATCGCCGCACTGCTCGGTGCCGTCTTCGTCTACCTCGCCAGCCGGCTCATGCGGCGCAAGGCGCTCATCAGGCCGTCGGCTCCGCCAGTAGGCCGTTACGACCCTGTGACGCGGTGATCCCGCAGCTTCTTCAACACACACATCCGAAGGGACGACGGTGATTCATTTCGACCATGTCTGCATGGCAGCCCCCAACGTCTACGAGTCGACTTTCCGGCTCAGCAAAGAGACCGGCCTGGGCAACTACGACGGCGGCTTCTTTCCGCTCTACGGCATCGGCCACCGCGTGGTGCCGCTCGCGCCCGATATCTACATCGAGGTCGAGAGCGTGATCGACCGCCGGCCCCTCCAGCACGGCGAGCCTCTGACCGTCTTCATGGAGCGCCAGACGCGCGAAGGAGACCGCTTCATCGGCTGGTGCCTGCGCTCGGACACGCTCGAAGAGCTCGAGGCTTTCGCGTTGCACCACGGCACGACGATCGACCCGAACACCACAGGGCATGAGGCCGGCCGCCAGATGATGAACGGCGCCCGCGGCTTCGCCCTGCAGGCACCGAGCGCGACCGCAGCCTGGCCCATCGGCAAGCCCAACCTCTACTTCAAGCCGGGTGATGGCGTCCATGTCGCGAGCCTGCCCGTGGTGCCGGGCTCCGGAGACGTGCAGGGGCAGGGCCTGGCGTGGATCGAGATCGGCGGAACGCATTCCGATCTGAAGGGATGGCTCGGCGACGTAGCATCGCCGTCGGATTTTCCGTTCGAGATCCGCTACAACGGCGGCTCTTCGGGTCTTTATGCAATGGGTGTGGAGACCGAACGCGGCGTGGTGCAGATCCGTCGTCCCCCGGTCCACATCGGCTGATGCTTCCCGCTCGCCTACGTCGGCCGCGGCACGAAGCCGTAGTGCGCTCGGCACGCCCGTAGCTTCGCGCTGTAGACGTTGGGCTTGTCCGGTTCGGGCTCGCCCAACACGACCTTCATGCTGTCGTAAAGGATCTCGCCCGGAACGCCGACGGAGTGCTCGAAGGCCTGTGACAGCGCAGCATTTTGGGCAAGGTGCTGGTGTAGCACGTAATGCACCCAGAGGCAGCGACGGCGGTCCAGCACCCTGGCAAACAGCCGCAGCTCGCGTTGCGCACGCTCATCGTTGGCGAACTGGACCTTGAACTTCGCGAAGTCGATCTGCGCCTGGCGGATGTACTCGCGCACGGTCTTGCGATCGTGGCGCTGGCATGTCGAGAGCTCCACGTCGGTCGGCCAGTAGAAGGTCTCGTGCGTCTCGCTTGTTCGTGCAACTGCTTGCGGCACAAGCACCTGAGGCGCTCGACGATTCACGCGTCGGTCGCGCTAGTCCCCAGGCACGTGCTACGCGCCGGAAGATATCAGTCTCTGGCATCAAGCCCTCAAGGTCAGACCAGCTCGCTTTCATTCAGACAGCGCAGTAGCGCTCCTGGATGGCCTCGTCGTCGAGCATCTCTTTCGCACTGCCGCTGTACACGATCTCTCCCTGGTCGAGGATGTAGGCGCGGTCGGCAATCTTGAGCGCCAGGCCGACGTTCTGCTCGATCAGAAGAATGGTCACGCCGCTGCGCTTGAGCGCCGCGAAGTACTCGAACATCTCGTCCACGAGCACGGGCATGATGCCTTCGGAGGGCTCGTCGAGGAGCACCATTTTGGGCTTGGACGCTACCGCGCGGGCGATGGCCAGCATCTGCTGTTCGCCGCCGGACATCGTGATGGCCGCCTGGTCTAGCCGCTCCTTGAGCCGAGGAAAGGTCTCGGCAATCTCGTCGATGACTTCAGACTCGCGCCGGCGCAGCGGCGAGGCCAGAAGCCCGAGGCGGATGTTCTCTCGAACCGTGAGGCCAGGCACGATGCGACGCTCCTCGGGCACGTAGGCGAGGCCCCTCGAGAACCTGGCATGCGTCGGCGAGCCCAGCAGCTCGACGCCGTCGAACTTCACGGAACCCTTGGCCTTGGAAATCAGGCCGGAGATGCTCTTGACCGTCGTGGTCTTCCCGGCACCGTTGCGGCCGATCAGGCAGACCAGTTCGCCCTTGCGGACGTTCACGCTGATGCCCTGGAGGATGTGACTGGTTCCGTACCAGGCGTTCAGGTCTTTGACTTCAAGCATGCTCGTACGTACTCCCTCAGTGGTCGCCCTGGCCCAGATAGACGCGCCTGACCAGGTCGTTGGCGCGAATGTCGTCGGGTGTGCCTTCGGCGATGAGCTCCCCGTGATGCAGGACCACGATGTGTTCGCTGATGCCCATCACCATCTTCATCTTGTGCTCGACGAGGACGACCGTTCGTTCTTCGACGAGCTTGCGGATGAGCGCCATCATGACCTTCGTCTCTTCGGGGCTCATCCCTGCCGTCGGCTCGTCCATCAACAAGAGTTGGGGCTCGGCGGCGAGGGCCACAGCGATTTCGAGTGCGCGTTGCTGACCGTGGGCCAGCTCGCGAGCGAGACGAAGTGCGCGGTCGGCAAGGCCGACCTTGTCCAGCAGCGCGGCCGCTTGTTCGCTCAAGCCTTCAAGCGCCGAACGCCTGCGCCACAGCCCGTAGCGCGACACGTGCGCCTGAAGCGCGATGCGGACGTTCTCCAGCGCGGTGAAGTTGGGGAACAGATTCGTGATCTGGAAGGACTTCGCGATGCCTGCGTGCGCGAATTCGTGCGCGGGCATTCCCGTGATGTCCTTGCCCATGAAGAAGATTTGTCCGTCGCTCGGGGCAAAAGCGCCGGAAAGCGTGTTGAAAAACGTGCTCTTTCCCGCGCCGTTGGGCCCGATGATGGAGGTCAGCATGCCCGGTCGAATCTGCACGCTCACATTGGAGAGCGCCTTGAATCCAGCGAAGTTCTTGCTGACGTTCTTCGTTTCGATGATGGGTTCAGCGAACATGGGAGACCTTCTCGAGAAACGTGCCCCAGACTCCCTTGGGGAAGAAGAGCACGAAGACGACAAATACGCCACCGACAAGGAGTTGCCAGTGCTCGGTCCAGCTGGATGCGAAGTCCTGGATGAGCAGGAAGAGCGCCGCTCCCACGAATGGGCCGAAGTAGGTGCCCATGCCGCCCAACAGGCAGAGCATCACGACCATCCCGGATGTGGCGTAGTGCAGGGTCTCGATGGGGACGCTGGAGAGATGGATGGCGTTGAGCGCGCCCGCCAATGCACAGAATCCCGCCGACAGCACGAAGGACAGGAGCTTCGTGCGTTCGATATCGAACCCGCACGCTCGGGCCCTTGCCTCGTTCTCCCGGACTGCTTCGATGGCGCCGCCAAACGGCGATGCAAGGATGCGGGAGAGCAGCCACATCGCAACCGCGACGAACCCGAAGACGAAGTAGTATTTCTGCAGCGGGTTCAACAGGTCGAGCCGGAATCCAAGAATGCCAACCTCGGAGATGTTGACGCCACGAAGCCCGTTTTCGCCACCGGAAGCAGGCAACTGGTAGACCAGGAAGTAGACGCACTGGGAAAGCGCGAGCGTCACCATCGCAAAGTAGATGCCACGCGTTCGAATGGCAAGCAATCCCATCACCAGTGCGACCAGGCAGCCGGCCGCGATCGCAGCCGGCACCGCCGCCCACCAAGGGACGTTGTGCTGCGCGATGAGGATGCCTGCCGTGTACGCGCCCACGCCGAGGAAAGCGGCGTGACCGAAGGACAGCAGGCCCGTGTAACCGAACAGCAGGTTGAATCCGACGGCGAACAAGCCGTAGATGAGGATATTGATGGCGACCGACTGGTACGGCATCAGCCAGGGGAAGACGGCGAAGAAGAGCACGGTCGCGAGGACGCGGTGCCTTGCGATCGTCCTGAAGAGCTCTTGCCGAGCGCCAGGCACGGTGGCGGGAACGGGGGGCGTGACAGCGTTCATGGTGAGCCCTTTCATGACATCAGACCTGCGCGACCGAACAGACCTTGCGGACGAACCAGGAGAACGGCGGCCATGATGACGAACATCGACACCTTGGCTGCCTCGGGAAAGAAAAGGACGGCCATGCTCTCGACGATGCCGACCAGCAGGCCGGCCACGACTGCGCCCAACAGCGACCCCATGCCACCTACGACGGTGACCACGAATGCAACCGTGAGCACCGAGGTGCCCATTTCGGGCGAGACGCCTTGCATGGGCGCCGCGAGAACGCCCGCGAGTGCAGCGATGCCAGTACCGACGCCGAAGACGATGAGCCAGACGCGAGACACGTCGACCCCGAGCACGCGAACGATGACCGAATCCCGGACACCCGCCCTGACGACAAGCCCGAACGGCGTGCGCTCGATCAAGAGCCAGAGAGCGACCAGCAAGACGACAACGACGCCAATCACGAAGAGGCGGTAGGTAGGGAAGTCGGCGAAGCCGAGGTTCGTCGCCCCTTGCAGGGCCTCAGGGGTGTCGAAGGGCAGGCCGGCCTTGCCCCAGACGATGCGCACGCCTTCGACCATCATGTACGCAAGCCCGAACGTGAGCAGCAAGGGGTAGTCGATGCCCCGGCCATAGAGTGGCCTGATGAGCCAGCGCTCGGCAAGCATTCCAATCGCGCCCACGACGACGGGCGCGATGAGGAGGGCCAACCAGAATGAACCTGTCTTCTCGGCTGCAAGCAGGCCGATGTAGGCGCCGAGCATGAAGAACGCTCCGTGCGCGAAGTTCACGACCGTGAGCATGCCGAAGATGAGCGAGAGGCCGACGGCCAGCAGCACGTACACGGCGCCCAGGGCCAAGCCGGTAAATAGCTGAAGCGCCAGCAGGTCGAAGGTAATTTCCATGGAGTCCTCCGGACTTCGTTCAGTTCAGCCCTTGAACCCGAGTTCCTGACACGAGCGCAGGAGCTGTTCATTGGCCGGCTCGACGTGAAGCACCTTGAACACGGCCGACGGGTCGCGCACTTCCTTGCTGTTCGATTCGACGACGAGCACCGATTGGACGGATTGGTGGTCGCAGGCGCGGTAGTACTGCCGGCCTTTGTAGGTGTCGTACTTGAGGGATGTCAGGGCGGCCGCGACCTTGGCGCTGTCCGTCGCGCCTGCGCTCTTGACCGCAAGCAGGAGCGACTTCACGGCCGAATAGGCCATCGCGCCATAGTCGGAGGGGTACTTGTTGTCGTTGGCGGCCTTGAACGCAGTGTTGAAGTCCTTTGCCGATGGCGTGTCGGATTCAATCTCCCAGAAGTACTGTGTGCCGCCGATGACTCCTTCATAGGTCGACGCGCCACCGGACACCCGTGCCGTGTAGGTCAATATGGGCGTGACGAACTTCATGCCCTTCTTCATCCCGAAATCGCCCGCCTGCTTGATCGCGATGCGGTTGTCGTTTCCGAAGTTGTTGAAGATGAGAACGTCGGGCTTCATCGCCTGGAGGCGAGGCAGGAACGTCGAATAGTCCTGAGCCCCCAGCGGGTGCTTGACCTCGCCAACGACCTCGGCGCCAAGTTCCTTGGCCACGCGCGTGAAGCCACGCGTCATCTCCTGGCCGTAGGCGTAGTCGGCGGTCAGGAAAGCGACCCTCATGCCCTTCTTGAACACGTAGCGGCCAACTGCCTGGGTGGTCATGTGCGGGTTCAGCGCCTCGTGGAAGGTATACGGGCTCGCGTCGCTCACCTCGTTGATGGCGTCGGATTGGCTGATGGAAACGTAGATGACCTTGCGCTGCCTGGTGACGTTGTTGATGGACAGCTGGGTCGCCGCGGAGAGGCCGCCGACGATGAAGTTCGCGTTGTCCTTCTCGAGCAGTTCGAGCGTGCGGGTGGCGGCCTCGCCGGGATTGAGCTTGTCGTCGCGAACCAGCAGCTCGGCCTTGCGTCCGTTCAGACCGCCGCCGTCGTTGAATTCCTTAACGGCAAGCTCCGCGTTGCGGACCTGGTCCTTCGCTTCGGCACCATACGGTCCCGTCAGCGGGACCGGAAGTCCGATCTTGATGGCCTGGGCATGCACAGCCGAGGCTGCAATGCAAAGGCCCGCGAGGGCGGTCGCCCGGCGAAAAAGCTGGTTGAGCGAAGCATGTTGTCTCATGGGGTTCTCCTGTTGGCGCCGGTCCGGATCGGACGTACATTACTATTTATCGGTCGATAACTTTGACGCAGCTCAACTAAACTGTCAACTGATAAATAATATGGGGAAAACCCGAGTGCAACCGAACCTCACGAAACCAATCCGGCCCATCGAGCCGCATGCCGCAGCAGGCGGGATTCCCCGGCGGCGCCTGGCGCCGGAAGACCGCGAACATCAAATCGTGCAGGCCGCCATCTCGTTCTTCGCGAGGCGTGGTTTCGAGGCAAGCACCCGTGACCTCGCGAAGGAGCTCGGCATCACGCAGCCGCTGCTCTACAGGTACTTCCCCACCAAGGAGGCACTCGTCGACCGGGTGTACGAGGAGGTATTCGTGCGTCGGTGGAACCCCGAATGGGAGGAGTGGCTGGTGGACCGAAGCGTGTCGCTGGCCGAGCGGCTGAAGCGCTACCTCAAGGACTACGCCAGGTTCGTGCTTCGCAGCGAGTGGGTGCGCATCTTCATCTACGCCGGGTTGAGCCGGGGCGGCATCAATCAGAAGTATCTTTCACGCCTGCGTGAGCGGCACTTCCTGGTCATCGTCCGCGAGCTCCGCCACGAGTTCGGCATTCCGGACCCGGCCGATGCCGATGGGGAGGACGAGGAGGTCGAACTTGTGTGGGCGATGCATTCGAGCGTCTTCTACATCGGGGTCAGGAAATGGGTCTACGACCTTCCCGCGCCCAAGCGCCTGGAGCGCCTCATCGACATGCGTGTGGACGCTTTCATGTCGGGCGTTCCGCAAGTACTGCTCGCGGATCGCACCTAACGCCGACCGCGCAAACGCGCCCGCGCGTGACGGGCGATCCAGCTTGACAAAGAAGCTTGCAGTTCCCGTTTGCCTCGACCAATATTGATCGTTAGATCAGTTATATGATTCGAAGGAGCAATCTATGCCGATAAACAAGCTGGCTCATTTCTCGGTGCGAACGACCGACGTCGAGGCTTCCAAGCGGTTCTACGTCGACGTCCTTGGATTCCAGGAGGGTTTTCGACCTCCGTTCAGATTTCCCGGCCTCTGGCTCTACCGCGACGGCAACGAGGCGGATTTCGGAGGGTGAAGTGCGCAGCTCAGCATCGATAGACCATTCGTGATATGGAAAGTGAGCTCTTTAAGGCGTACAAGATTTGCGCCCGATGGGCCTTTGCGCCTGTTTGTTCAACCTCCTGAAGTGGGGGCTCTGGCCCTGGTATCACCGCCCGTGGCGGGGCAGGGGGACGATCATGAACAAGCTTTGCGGAAAGGCTGTGCTTTGCTCTGCCGCGGCAGCGGCGGCGACGATGATGGGCGCTGCATGGGCGCACGAGCAAGGTCGAATGACGGGTGGTGGAAGCTTTTTCTGCAGTGAACTCGCCACCGGGCAGCAGAGGGTGTCGCACGGGTTCGAGTTGCATTGCAAAACCGACGAGCAGCCCAGCCCGGCAGAGCCAAACAATCTGGAAATCAATTTCTCCGGTGGCGACAATTTCCATCTGACCACGTTGACGAAGGCCCTGTGCACCGACACTGAGGCGATCCAACAACCTCCAGATGCGCCCTTCGACACCTTCGAGGGAGCGGGCACCGGCACCTTCAATGGTCAGCCTGCGTCGATAACATTCACGCTCACCGACGGCGGAGAGCCTGGCACCAAAGACACTGCCCTGGTCGTCATCACCCTGGAGGGGTCGACGACTCCCGCGCTCAAATGCGATACGGCAACCCCGCTAGTCTTCGGCAATCATCAGGCGCACAAGGCGACTGGCAGCAAGCAGTAGCGGCGGTCTCGGCAGTCCGAAGTGCACCCGTTGAAGACAAAGCGTGGAACTCGCCGGGCGCTGGCAGGCTTTTGCCTGGCAGCGCTGTCGGCGCTCCCAGGTGAACTGCTGTTGGCGGCCGAAGGCGAAAAGGCCTCCTCCACCAAAGCTGGCGTAATCGAGCAATCAGCGAGTGTTGATGTTCAGGGCGATGGATCTGACCCGGAAAGCCTCGGCGGGGCACTCTATAGCCCGTTCAGCACCGCCTTTGAAGCGGTGGCGCAACCCAGTGCCAGCGCTTCAAAGGCGCGGCAAAACGGGGACGAAGGGACGCCCGACCTGGTAATGACGACCGTCGCCACATCCGTTGCTGCGGGCTTCCTCGCCGCACTTGTCCGCGTCCTCATTGCGAGTTTGAGCTAGGGCCTCGACGACGTGCCGAGGTTCACAGCCCCTGCCGGCAACAAACGCCGGCGTCGAGCGACCTCGGAAAGACTGCCGGGGCGACGAGTGCACAACTCCGACAGCGAGTTCAGTGAGCTGTAACCGTCACCAGGTGTCTGTCAAGCTCTTCCGGGGCTATCCTGCCGCCATGTCCATCTACGACTCCAACGGCATCCTGACCAAGGTTCCCGGCGAGCTGATCGCTCGGGCGTCGGAGACCCTTCCGCCGCCTGGCGCCGGGAAGCCTGCGGAGATGCAGGCCGAGATTGACGTGCCGGACATTGGACGGGTGCGCATCAAGTACCGGCTGAAGAGCAGCACGCGCCGCAAGTGGACGAACTGGTTCTGGACGGCTGTCTTTGCCGAGGTGGTGAGCTAGTCCACTGAACCATTGAAATTGGCTGTGTATGCTCCACCTTGGAAGCATGCACAGAATGAATTTGACCAAGCAAGAGCGCGGCGAACTTGAGGCGGTGATCCGCAAGCGGCACGGAAGTGCTGCGCTGGCGCGGCGGGCGCGCTGCGTGCTGCTGTGGGCCGATGGCGAGCGGCGCGTGGACATCCGAACCAAGCTTGCCTGCAACGACGGTTTCGTGACCCGCTGGACG